>DEBO01000055.1:0-9389 GCA_002348585.1 Alphaproteobacteria bacterium UBA2954
CCACTGATTTATTTGTGTTCTAATTTCTTTATCATAAAACTTACCGCTTTTTTCAGCCAGATATATTAATATAGCACCAGATTCAAAGACAGTGAGCGGCTTGCCATCAGGGCCATCATGATCGATGATTGCCGGCATTCGGTTATTTGGTGAAAAGGCTAAAAATTCTGGCTTGAACTGATCCCCCGCGCCAATATTTACTGACTTGATTTCATAGGGCAGTCCCATTTCTTCAAGAGCAATAGAGATTTTATGGCCATTTGGAGTTGGCCAATAATAAAGTTCAATCATAAAAATCTCCATTTGCCTTGTCAGGGAAATTGCCTACATTTCTATCATGGATTCATAAAATAGCTGAGGGCAAAATTAATCATAAAGGTGAATTGCCTGACCTGCCTCTGTAACTTTATACTTGTCGTTTATTTGAATAGGTCATTTTCTGTGTCTCTGCCGGTACAATTTTCAGATTGGTTTCAAGCAAAGGGATGGACGGCCTATCCACATCAGTTGGAAATGGTCGAGAGAGTTTCAGCAGGACAATCAATTCTTCTTCTGGCACCAACCGGTGCGGGAAAAACATTATCCAGCTTTTTGCCAAGCCTTATCGATTTGGCCCACATGCCGAGAACCGGATTACACACGCTTTATTTGTCACCGATCAAAGCCCTGGCGGTGGATATAGCCCGTAATCTTGAGACGCCTATATCTGAAATGGGCCTGCCAGTTTCTGTTGAGACGCGAACTGGCGATACCCCACAAGCCAAACGGCAAAGGCAGCGTTCTGCCCCTCCTAACATGCTAATGACAACACCAGAATCATTGGAATTGATGCTGAGCTCGCCTGATGCGGAAAAGCTGTTTGGTTCCTTAAAGTTGATTATAATTGATGAAATTCATACTTTGTCAGGAACAAAGCGGGGCGATCTTTTATCGTTATCTCTATCAGCCTTGCGCCATCTGGCAACAAAGAGCCAGTCAATTGGCCTGTCTGCAACGGTCGGCGCCCCTGAAAGATTTCGGCCCTGGCTGTCGGCCCAGCCAGACGAAGTTTGTATATTGCAACCTGAACTGACCAAAACGATAGAACTATCTATTCTAGAAACAGAAGCAGAGCGGCTACCCTGGTCTGGTCATGGCGGACTGTATGCAGCCAAGGAAATCTATAACCTGATTGTTGAACATAGGCCTTGTCTCATCTTTGTGAATACGCGGGCTCAGGCTGAACTGCTGTTTCAGGCACTGTGGGTACATAATGACCTTACCTTAAAAATTGGATTGCATCACGGCTCATTAGAAGTTGGATTGCGGCGTAAGACAGAGGCTGCAATGGCTAAAGGTGAGCTCGATGCTGTCGTTGCGACGTCCTCTCTTGATCTGGGTATAGACTGGGCAGACATTGAACTTGTGGTTCAGGTTGGAGCTCCAAAGGGAACATCACGCCTGCTGCAACGTATTGGTCGGGCCGGACACAGATTAGATGCTCCAAGCCGGGCCTTGATTGTGCCAGCAAACAGGTTTGAAGTGTTTGAAGCACTTGCAGCAAAGCTCAATGTTGAACAGCGCCTGCTTGACGATTTGCCCGCGCATAAAGGGGCACTGGATGTTTTGGCCCAGCATATTGTGGGCCGCGCTGTAGCTGGTCCATTTTCTGCGGAACAATTATATAAACAAGTTTGTTTAGCTGCCCATTACCAGAACCTTTCTCGCGAGAGCTTTGATCGAGTTCTAGAATTTGTCGCAACAGGCGGATATGCACTTGGACATTATAGCCAGTTTCAGCGCATTGTTTTGGGTGTTGATGGTCTATGGCGCCTGACCTCACAGCGCATTGCCACCAGATGGCGGATGAATGTCGGCACGATTGTAGAAACAGACACTATTAAAGTAAGGCTGAAAGGGGGTGGTGTCCTTGGCGAAATTGAAGATTACTTTGTGCAAGGATTAAGCATAGGCGACAGCTTCATATTTGCTGGGCGTATTTTAGAATTCGCTGGCATAAAAGCAAATCAGGTTTTAGCCCGGCCCGGACAAGCTAAAGAACCGAAAGTGCCTGCCTATGCTGGTGGCCGCCTTCCCTTATCGCCAGGCCTTGCGCAAACTGTCAGACAATTACTAAATGACCCACGAACACGCAAGCATTTACCCCCAATGGTTCAGGAATGGCTATCCATTCAGACATGGGTGTCAGAACTGCCCTCTGAAGAGCGGTTGCTGATTGAGACCTTTCCCAGAGGAGACAAATATTATATGGTCGCCTATTGCTTTGCTGGACGAAATGCTCATCAGACCCTTGGCATGCTTCTTTCCAGACGGATGGAACGTGAGGGATATGGCCCGCTGGGCTTTGTAGCTACTGACTATGCAATCGCTGTTTGGTCACGGCATGAAGTTTTCCACCCAGAAAAACTGTTCACAACAGATATCCTGGGAGATGATCTGGAAGAATGGATGGCTGAATCTTCGATGTTAAAAAGAAGCTTCAGACAGGTTGCTATCATTTCCGGACTGATAGACAAAAAACGTCCTGGCGCAGAAAAATCACGCAAACAGGTCACCATCAACTCAGATTTGATTTATGATGTGCTTAGGAAGCATCAACCTGATCATCTCCTGCTTGAGGCCACACGCGCTGACGCAGCTCGCGGAATGACAGATATTGCTCGCTTGTCAGACCTTCTCGTCACTTATGAAGGCCGTCTGTCACATCAAGCATTAACACGTATCTCACCCCTGTCTGTGCCTTTGCTCCTTGAAGTTGGTCGTGAGTCTGTTACGGCTTCAGCTGTAGATGAATTACTCAGCGAATTAGAGAGTGAACTGGTCAATGAGGCTTTTCAAAATATCCCACAAAGGTAGTTTTTATGACCGTGATGCCTGTTGACCCCCACAATAAACAGCGTGTTATTCAGCTGAATTTTTGTGGGGAGATATGTGAATTGTGGGCCGATGGCGCTTTATATTTGCCCAGCTATAAAACATTGGTTGTCTCTGATTTGCACTTTGAAAAGGGACATGCACAATCTACTGCAGCGCCATTGCCTCGTTATGACACAGATATGACGTTATCGAGGCTGTCAGAAATTGTGTATAAATTAAATCCGCAAAGATGTATCTTTCTCGGTGACAGCTTTCATAATGCTGAAGTGGCAAAGTGCTTACCAGAAGCGTATCGGCAGATTTTAAATGATTTGTCAAAAGGCCGGAGCTTTGTCTGGATTGAAGGTAATCATGATTCTGAACTGCCAAAGTTTCTTCCCGGTAAAGTATATTCTGATTTTGCACTGAATGGTCTATATTTCACGCATCAGGTAACAGCAGAAACAAAGCAAAGAAGCGGGTTTATAAGCGGTCATTACCACCCCAAGGCAAGACTTAACCTCAAGCTAAGGCGTATTTCCGCGCCTTGCTTTATAAAGGATAGCAGACATCTTATCATGCCTTCTTTTGGGACTTTTACCGGGGGTCTAAACGTTTTGAACAAAGCCATACAATCTGTCTTAACCAGCCCACAATCTGCTTATATATGCCATGCAGGTAAAATTTACCATTTGCCGGTAACAACACAGTTTTTTCAGAAAAACTGAGCATTTCGTTAATCACCTGATCGTTTCACATCGTAGAAAGATATGGTGAATTATAGAAACAAATTCGATTGCGTTGAGGAAAAATTATGCGCATTGCAGTTATTGGATCTGGAATATCTGGTTTAGGCGCAGCTTATCTAGCCCATTTTGACCATCAAGTGACGTTATATGAAATTGCTGACAGGATCGGGGGCCATTCAAATACAGTTGATGCTGTTTTTAATGGCCAGACTATTCCAGTTGATACAGGTTTTATTGTTTACAACACTCATAATTACCCAAATCTGGTTGGCCTATTTGCCCATCTGGGCATTGATACACTGGAAACAGATATGTCGTTTTCAGTTTCACTGGAAAATAGGACTTTTGAATATGAAGGATCACTTGGAGGGTTAATAGCGCAACCCGCTAACCTTCTGCGTCCACGCTACTGGCAAATGCTGCTTGGCCTTGTAAAATTCTACCGCACTGCTGTCGCCGAAAGCATGCGTGGCCCTGAGGCAGAATCGCTTGGACAGTTCATTGAAAGATGTGGCTTACCAAAAGCATTTGTAAATGACCATCTGCTGCCTATGGGAGCGGCAATATGGTCCTGTTCTGCACAAGATATGCTCGACTATCCTGTGCGGGCTTTTATCCAATTTATGGATAACCATAAATTACTTGATTTTGGCGCACGTCCAGTATGGCGCTCAGTCAAAGGAGGGTCGCGTGAATATGTTACGCAAATTTCAGCGCGCCTGAACGACAGGATTGAAACAAAAACAAAAGTCAACCGTGTTAGGCGCGATGCCGGTGGTGTCGTTATCAATGTCGAAGGCCAGGGGGATATCTGGTATGATAAAGTGATCATGGCTGCCCATGCAGATGAGAGTTTGAAACTGATGGCAGATGCCTCAGAACAGGAAACACAAATTCTGAAGGCCTTCCGTTTCTCAGAAAATCGTGTCATTCTTCATTCAGATGACCGTCTTATGCCAAAACGAAAGCGGGCGTGGGCTGCATGGAATTATCTATCTGATGATCAGGAAAATCTTTGTGCGACATATTGGATGAACAGGCTGCAGCGTATTGATATGTCGACCCCTTTATTTACAACCCTAAACCCCAAAGTTGAGCCACTTGAAACGCTGGTTCATGCTGACTTGCTATATCAACATCCGACATTTGATAAACAAGCACTGCTAGCACAACAAAAATTAGCTAGCATACAAGGCCAGAAACATATTTTCTGGTGTGGCGCCTGGACAGCTAACGGCTTTCACGAGGATGGGCTGAAGTCAGCCGTTGCGGTCGCGAAAACATTACATATCCCCATTCCGTGGGATAGTCCGACAAAAGGATACAGACCAAATCAACTCGAAACGGCCATGCCAATGGATGACATAGCAGGCCTGCTCCATGATAGGTAAACAATAAAAATGAACCGGCTAGATTATGACTTCAGATACCCATAACAGAACAGAGGCCTGCGCGCTGGTCTTTTCTGAGATCATTCACACACGTCACGGCCACCCTGCGCATCATTTGCAAAAAGCCGGATTTTCAATTTTAATTGATCTCGACCGTCTTGATGAGGCGCATAATGCTTCATGGTTCTTTTCTGTAAACAAATTCAATATTGTATCCTTTCATGAGACTGATTTTGGCCCAAATCACAAATCACAGCGCAAAGCCAATGAACCAAAAATAAAACTATCAGATCATATCCGCGGACTTGCTAGCCAATATATCAAAGCCGACGAGATCACAAAGATTGAGATGCTAGCCTTCCCGCGCATTCTGGGACTGTCTTTCAATCCAATAACCGTCTACCGATGTCTCGATCGCAGTGGCCAAAACTGTTTCAATGTGTATGAGGTGCATAACACCTTTGGCGATAGCCACAGCTATGCCAGCGTGATTTACCCACAAAGCGGTGCTGTTCCTATTCACAAAGTGGATAAGATGATGCATGTGTCCCCTTTTTTTGACGTTGAGGGGTATTATCAATTAGCAATACGGCGCGGTGCAGAAAGCTTAAAACTAGTTGTGCGTTATTGTCAGAATAATCGGGCTTTGCTGACCGCAACTTTACATGGGAAAATAGTCCGTGTTTCAGCTGCCTGTCTTTTGCAAACGGTTTTTCTTTCAGGACATTTTCCGCTTCGGCCGCTGCTGTCCATTCATTTTGAGGCCTTAAAATTATTCATCAAAGGTGTACGGTTTTATAAACGGCCAACCCCACCGAACCATGCAGTCACATCGACCGCAGAGGAAATAAAAAGGTAGAATAAATTATGACATTGGCAACCTCGTTCAAACGGCAAGCCTTATTAACAATGCTCTCACATATTAAATACGGCGAACTAAAACTTAAACTCCCGGATGGTTGCACACATGAGTTCACAGGCAGCCAAAAGGGGCCAAGAGCAGATATGGACCTGCTCAGTGATAGTGCAATCATTAGGATCTTAGGTCATGGCAAGATGGGCTTTTGTGAGGCATTCATGGTTGGAGAAATTGACAGTGACAATCTGACCAACCTTATAGAGCTTGCGGTATTACATGACAGCTATTTAGAAGAACAAATAAAACTGGGAACATTGCACAAATTATGGCTAAAATTCCAGCATTGGCGTAATCGCAACAATCAATCCGGGTCAAAGCGCAATATTTCTCATCATTATGATCTGGGCAATCAATTTTACAGCAGATGGCTTGACCGCACGATGACATACTCATCTGCTGTTTTCCAGTCTGAGACTGATACTCTAGAAGATGCACAAAACCGGAAATATCAAAAACTGGCTGAATTAGCTGATATTCAGCCAGGCGAACGCGTGTTGGAAATTGGCTGTGGGTGGGGCGGTTTTGCAGAATACGCAGCGAAAGAATATGGTGCGCATGTCACCGGCATCACCATCAGCAAAGAACAATATGATTTTACAAAGAACCGGTTGCGTATAGCTGGACTAAACCACATGACAGATATTGTGATGCAGGATTACAGGAAGCTTAATCAGAGTTTTGACAAGATTGTGTCCATTGAAATGTTTGAGGCCGTGGGTGAAAAATATTGGCCTGTTTATTTTAAGACAATCGCTAATTGTCTTAAAGACGGAGGAAAAGCTGCTCTTCAGGTCATCACAATTGATCATAAAGCATTTCTTGAATATCGCACACAACCTGATTTCATTCAGAAATATATTTTTCCCGGTGGTATGTTACCATCGATAAAGGCTTTAGATGATCCGCTGAAAACTGCGGGTTTGTCTCTTCATTTCTGTCAGGGATATGGTCAGGATTACGCGCGAACATTAGCAGAATGGAAAGTGAGGTTTCACCAGGCATGGCCTGAACTGGCAACAGTAACCAAATTTGATGACCGTTTCAAACGTATGTGGGATTTGTATCTCTCCTATTGTGAAGGTGGTTTCAAAGCAGGAATGATCGACGTGAAACAAATGCTGATTACACACAGATGAAATCATGTTCCACCAAGCGAAATTGCAGTAATCTAATTTAACAAACAACACGTAAACATCGAATTCAACAACTCGGTGTGTGTGCCATATGGCTCCTGACGGCAATTTTAATCAGTTCGACACAAACGCCCAGCCTTTTGATCCAGTCAAATTCTTTTCTGGAACTTTCCAGGCGCAGGGCATGTTTGTTGATCGCTTTGGTCAAGTGCAAAAGCGATTTCTAATCGACATTTCATGTGAAGCTGAGGACAAACAAACAACCCTGCATGAAAAGTTCACATATGATGACGGAGAAAAAGAAGCCCGGTCATGGACTATAGTTAAACAAGATGAAGACGCTTATACGGCCCACACAGATGATGTTGTTGGCAAAGGTGTTGGCTATGTAAAGGGTGCCGTGTTTAAATTGAAATATGATTTTTTACTAACTCTCTATGGGAAGAAGGTAAAAGTTCGTTTCGATGATGTAATGGTAAAACAAACCGAAAATACAATCCTTAATAGGGCTAAGGTCAGCAAATTTGGCTTAGTGTTAGGTGAATTGTTCATCACCTTTTCCCGAATATGACTTTTTTCACGATGGCAAAGCAAAAAGTGTTAGAAGCCGCCTAACCAACCAGCCAATGACTGGTAATTTGGCTAAAAACTGATGTGCGCTGTCCCAGTGATCGAAATGTGCGGTGACCAAACCTGCGTCATTGAACTGCACTTCACTCATACCGGTCAAATCCAACTGAAATGACGGACGAGATTGCAGTTCACCTGTCATGCGCCATTTTATAAATCCTGCCTTTTCAGACACAGCGACATCCAGGATATCAAAGCGAGGGTTTTTCATCACAGCGTACATATGTGTGAATATAGCAACAAAAGCATCTGGCCCACGCAATGTGTTAAACGGATCTGTAAAGACAACGTCATCAGCCAGAAACTGTTTCATGCTGCCAAGTGTTTCAGGCGTCATTTTTTCGAAAAACCGTGCATAAGCTTGTGTGTGCGAGAGCTTAGTCATGACAGGCACTGATAGTATACATCCAATTTCACTTATATCCTGTAAGTTTGGCGGTCAGGTTCAGATATACATGGGAAGGCAAGAGGCGCATAAATTTCAGCTTACGAACAAAGGATTTTGGAAAAGAAATTTCAAAGATATCCTCTTGTAAGCCTTGGATAACATGTTCAGCAGCCACATCACTGGAAATCAGGTCTGGCATCACAAAATCATTTACCGATGTAGCCTCTGTTTCAACAAATCCGGGATTGATAACCTGTAATTTTATCCCCTTAGGATTGAGATCAAAATACATACATTCTGCCAAATTCTGAATGGCGGCTTTTGTGGGCCCATAGGCAGCCGATTTTGGTAACCCCCGATATCCTGCAACAGACCCCATCAAAGCAAGATGGCCACTGCCCTTGGCTAGCATTGCGGGCAGCAAATGGTCCAAGCAGTGGATGATGCCAAAGTAATTGACCTGCATCTGTTTTACAAACGTTTCACCACTGAAGCTTTTCACATCGACTGGTGTGTATATTCCTGCGTTTAAAATTGCCATATCAACAGATCCAGAAGCATTTTCAGCTTTCAGAAGAGCAGATTTAATCTGCTCTGGTACTGAAACATCCGCAGCAAAGGGGAAAATAGAGCCTTCATGGCGTTGAAGTTCGGTCAGTTTTTCATATCTGCGTGCAATTGCTGAGACCCGCCAGCCTCTTTTTGCCAGCCTTCGTGCTATACTGTACCCAATGCCTGAACTAGCGCCAGTGATGACAACATGGCCGCTCATAGTAAAAAGCATCTTCTGCAATAGTTCACATTGATCATATTATCGGCCTCTGCCATTAACAGCGAGAGCGCCGCGCCCGCCATCAACAGCAATCACCGCCCCTGTCATCCACCCAGATTTTTCAGGATCAAGCAATAGGCTAACAAGCCCAGCAAAGTCCGATGGCTGACCAAGCCGCCCAAGAGGATGCATTTGTGCAAGACCCTTTGCCATCGCTTCATTCTTGAGAAGCGGTTCTGCCATTTTTGACTCACTTAAGGATGGTGCGATAACATTGACTCTTACATCCGGTGCCAATTCTGCAGCCAATGCTTTTGAAAGCCCTTCAACAGCGGCCTTTGCCGCACTAATGGCGGCGTGATTCGTAAATCCCTGTGTAGCCGCAACAGAACTGAAAAACACCATACTACCCTTTCCTGTTTTCAGGGGCTGCTGAGCGGCCTGCGCGGCCAATGCAGCACCAATGACATTGGTGTGGTAGGTGTCCTGAAAATCAGACACAGATAACCTTGCCAGTGGCTTCAATAGGATACTGCCAATAGCCCAAACAA
>DEBO01000055.1:9772-11347 GCA_002348585.1 Alphaproteobacteria bacterium UBA2954
GGGTCTGCAAGGTCTAAAAGGCTGTGGCTTGTCCGCAGTTCTGTGGCTAGTTCAGGCAACGCTGGTGTATCGCGCCCAACAAGATGAACCGACCTTCCCTCGGCAACTAACTGCCTCGCAACTGCCCGACCTATGTAGCCAGTCGCCCCAAAAATAACTGTCTTTGACATGTGCTGTACCTCAAGAAATATGCGATGCAGGAATATGTGACATCAGCGCCGACGACAATCAATTGTCTGGCTTGTGTGTCTTCTTCTGCTTTGATAGATTTACGAGAATTGACAGTCTGCAGATCAGGCAACGTCAGACCTTAAGCAACAGGTTTTCCAAATGTTTTTTCTTCCCGGCACGCATAAAGAGCATGGTCTTGCCTATTCACCCTTGAAAGCCTTGGTCTCACCCCGGCCTGTTGGCTGGATTTCAAGCCAATCCAAAGATAAGATTGCCAACCTTTCGCCTTACAGCTTTTTCAACGCAATAGCTGAATTGCCGCCGATGGTAATGTTTATTTCTGCCCCGGATGCGCGTGAGGAAAATAAAGACGGCCAGAAAGACAGCTTAGCGAATATTCTGGAAACAGGCGAGTTTGGTGTGAATATTGTGGCCATGGCGCAGGCTGAACAGATGGTTAAATCCAGCAGGAATGTTACAAGTGACATAGATGAATTTGACCTAGCTGGCCTCACCAAAAAAACTGCGGAGAAAATTTCAGCTCCGCTTGTCGCTGGCGCACCGGCGCATCTGGAATGTAAATATTATGATCATATCACGCTCCCCGATAATGGTCGCGGCCAGCATTCAGTGATGGTGATGGGAACGATTGTATGCATTCATATTGATGATGTTATAATTAAAGATGGGCACGTTGATGTTACAGTATATCAGCCGGTTGCCCGGCTTGGCTATAAGGATTATTCAGCTATCCACGATGTTTTTGAATTGACACCGTAAAGCTTCACCTCTAACGGATCGCGCAGTTCTGCACCTCAACCACGACATAACCGCGCAAATCAGATTGCTGAATATCCACGACCAGCACCCAATCTTCTGCTGGCAGAATGGTGCGCAGCGGCAAGATGCCCTTTTCAACTTTTTGCGATCCTAGATAAATAAAGCGGGCGGCAATTTCGCGTTTCGGATCAAACCAGGGTTCGTTTTTTGATCCCTGTGCCTGGGGCTGACCTTCAATATGAAGGCGAAGACCGCCATCAAACAAGGAAATATTTGATTCTACCCCTCTATAGAGTTCTGTAGCCACCGCCACAGAATGGTAAGAAAGCGAGCGGCAATTCACCGGTTTTCCCAACCCTTGCAGCATCTGATAAATCTGCTCAATACGTGTGCCTCTAGCAATTTGGCCACGCACCAGGCGAGTTAATTTACTGTCTGAAGCCTGATCCGTGAGCGCATTGGCTTCACGTGTCGCCTCCAGTTGGCGCAAATCGTGTTCAAAACTCTGCACCTTTCCGCTAAGCTCTTCTATCTGCTGTTCGCGCTCATAAAGCGCCAAGTCAGCATCAGCCTGAAGCTGTCTCTGTTCAAGCGACCCCCACTGCCAGCCCAGCCATAACGCCA
>DEBO01000055.1:11743-20263 GCA_002348585.1 Alphaproteobacteria bacterium UBA2954
TATTTTTCACGTGTTTCAAAAAAATCCACGTCCGCAACCTGTTCCAAAATAGTAGAGTTTTGCCTAACAACTT
This sequence comes from Alphaproteobacteria bacterium UBA2954, assembly GCA_002348585.1. Lineage (GTDB taxonomy): Bacteria > Pseudomonadota > Alphaproteobacteria > Puniceispirillales > Puniceispirillaceae > JADHLI01. Next base: position 11,817 of record DEBO01000055.1, read on the forward strand.
ACCGCAGCCCCGTGATACCCTGTTTTTCTGTTGCCGCCAAGTCTTTGTCCTTCTCGCTTTACCCGCAGTGAGCAATTTGCCATTATCAAGCTTCTTCAAAATTTTCCCTTCACGTTCTTTAAACCCATGCCAGCAAAGCCGAACAGTTCCAATCCGACCAACCGTGCCTGGCAGCGTATGCTGTCTGGCCGTCGTCTGGATATCCTGAGTCCTAGCCCCCTTGATATCGAAATAGAGGATATTGCCCATGGTCTGGCTAGGGTGACTCGCTGGAATGGTCAAACGAAGGGTACTTATGGCCTATCCGTTGCCCAGCATTCGTTGCTAGTGGAGGGGATTTTATCCCGAAATGCCCCGCAACTGGCCCAGAAATGGCGTCTTGCTGGGCTGATTCATGACGCACCTGAATATGTTATTGGAGATATGATCACCCCGTTCAAGGCCGCACTAGGCCCCCTTTACCGCCAGATAGAAGCCCGCCTACAGGAAGCAGTGCATATTCGCTTCGGCCTGCCTGCCGAACTGCCACCCGGCATCATCCATTCTATAAAGCGGGCAGACCGGATGGCGGCCTTTATTGAAGCGACTCAGATTGCCGGCTTTGCCGATGCTGAAGCCAAAAAGTTGTTCTCCAAGCCTAGAGGCACGCCAGCAGATTACAATCTTATCCCGCTGCCGCCAGAAAAAGCAGCGAAGGCTTTTCTGCGGCGGTTTGATTTGTTGTTTGGGCATAAAGGGTACAGAGGCTAGGACAAACGATTTGACGAGGCGCACAGCATCAGATATGAAACGCGAATAAGCTTTTCTGCCTTCAGCAGAACAAGCAATGGGGGCATGGTGAAATTGGTAAACACAACAGACTTAAAATCTGTCGGCTTAATAGGCCTTCCCGGTTCAAGTCCGGGTGTCCCCACCACTCTTATTTCGATTTATCAGTATTTTACATAATTCAAAAGGAATAAATTTAAAACTCTTCACTCTAACTTTATCCCAGTTATTGCGTTAATAGTGTCATAAGAAATCGCATTTCGGAATCACCTTCTTAACTCAGAAGTCATCTGCAAGGTCACTTTTTTTAGTATAGCTTTTCACCTCTGTAATTTTTGACTTTTTGGCAGCTCCAGATAAACCACTATTTTTGCTTGTTGACGTCACTGGAGCATCACCACGTGCCACTTCCTTTTTGATAGTCTGCTTAGCATCTACAAATGGGTTTGAGTTACCCTGAATGCGGAAAATCTTAGAGTTCCTCTCAAACTCTTGTTGATCAACTGGATCTAATTTAGACCAAGTATTGAGCATTTTCTGAAGCTTTTGAGTAAGCGCAACATTGTAAGTCTCACTCATATAAAGGTATATTCGCGCAATATCCCCTTGAATAGATTGTCTAGGCTCAACAACTCTATCCTTAAAATTAATCTCAAAATCACATGCACCGTAAACTCTCTCTTCACCATCAATGTGTTCAAAAGTGAAGTTTGACCTGTCTCCGTTTATCTCACCTATTGCAGGGACAAGATTATGGAGGTCTGCCTCCATCTTCGCAAATATTTTGTTTTTCTTACATGCCTTTCTTCCACCGGCTTTCCAACACCCCATCTGATTTCCAAAAAACCAAGCTGGCATTACATGTTCCCATTCTATCCGTAAGCTCCGACTATTTAATTTTCCTGACTTTGTGTATTTATTCCTTGGAAAATAACCACAGGAATCCCAGTTAGGAACAAGTTTTTTTCCTTTTAATTGATAACTACATCCACAATAAAAGGTAGTCTCATTACCTGAATATATGTCTTTGGCAAATTTCTTGGATTCACTAAAATTCCAAGTAATTTCAGCATAGGCCTCTATATTTATCAAAAAATAAAATAACGTTGCAAAGATTAATACCCTTTTGGGGACATTTGACTGCATTATCCTCATTGTTTCCATTCAATCATTAGCTTCCAACTCAACCTGAAATTATTTCAGATAAGCATTGTTCGAATAAAAATATCGGCAGCGGTTAGCCTAAAGATTTGATAATTGCCAATCCAGCATGTGTAGGCGATCCTGCCCCCAAAAGACTTCACCATCAACAATAAATGTCGGTGCGCCAAATACGTTGGCAGCGATAGCCTGTTCAGTATCAGTGGCGATTGCTGCGGAATAGTCATCAATATTGACTTTGGCATCATTGACAATCGCGTCGCCGTCAAACCCGGCTTTCGTAAGTGCAGCCGCCAGAACGACCGCATCGCCTATATCTTCGTCATGGGCCCAGAGCTGTGTCATGATCGCTTCTGTTGCACGCAGGGCATCTGTTATCAATAGGCTGGCACGTGCCGCGGCCATTACTGGTCCAGCAAAGCCGGAAGATGGCGGGAAATGTTCTGGCTGGGCAATCAGGGGCTGTCCTAAATAGCTTGAAAAGCGGGCCATTTCCTGAAGCCGGTAGGCCTGACGCTGGGGAGCGCGTTTGGGCAGCGGCAAGCCGCCACTGACCGGAAACACCCTGCCCAGATCAACTATATATAAATTTACGGTTGCATTATGCTTTTCAGCCAGTTTTCGAAAACGAGTTGATGCCAGATAAGTCCACGGACTGACAGGAGAAAGATAATAGTCAATTACTGGCTGGGCAGACATCTCAAAAATCCTTATAGTCTCTCTCGAGCGTAAGCAGAGGCCTTCACTAAAGAAGTGATGCGGCACAGAACTCAGCTTGTCAAGACAGACGAGCTGGAGTAGGAGAACAAATATGACCGATTTATCCGCCTTTATTGATACAGATCGGCATCGCCTGACGGATACAGCCTGGCTGGCGGTAAAACGCGATGAGCTAAACGCGCAAGGGGTTGTGCAGATGCGCGGCCTTTTGCAGCCAGACGCGCTGGCCGACCTACAAAATGAATCGGCGATGGGCCTAAACCAAGCGTATTTCAAACCACAGAGCCATAATATCTATCTTGATAAGGGGGATAAGGCGCTTCCGGACAGCCATATCCGCAATAGGCGCGTGACCTCATCAAAGGGCTGTATAACTGATGATCAAATTTCAACAGGGTCCGTGCTTAAACAGATTTATCATCATGCTGACTTTATCTCTGCTTTGTGTCTTATTCTGGGAGAAAATGCGCTTTACCCTTACGCAGACAGTCTGTCTTCTGTGAATATTCATTATGCACGGCGCGGTGAGGAGCTGAACTGGCATTTTGATAATTCCTCATTCGCGGTCACATTGATGATTCATCCGGCGACTTCTGGCGGAGCCTTTGAATATGTCCGCGATGTGCGCGATGCTGATAGAGACGAGATGGGGTTCATTCATGCTGAGGCTGTGGTGGATGGCTCGCAACCTGCAAATCAGCTCAGCCTGGATGCAGGAGACCTTCTGCTTTTCAGAGGTCGGAATTCTTTACACCGGGTCACCCCTGTCGAAGATGACAGCACACGCCAGCTGGCGGTTCTGGCCTATAACAGCCAGCCAGGAATCAGCCTGTGTGAAACCGCCCAGATGACTTTTTACGGGCGCATGAGCGGGCCAAAGGCTACAGTCTGAGAACAGATGTTTTTCCTGCCGCTGTTTGACAATAACCCAACCAGGCGGACGCCGTTCATCTCGTGGCTGATTCTGGCTGTTTGTGTGATTGTGTTCTTATGGCAGACCGGCCTGTCTGCAGCAGATGAATATGAGTTGTTTCTCGGTTTTGGCGTAGTGCCAGCCCTGTTATTTGGGCATCAGATCTTACCAGATGGGCTAGCAGCCGTCAGCCCTTATATCAGCATTTTTACCTCAATGTTTCTTCATGGCGGCTGGCTGCATCTCGGCTCGAATATGCTGTATTTATGGATTTTCTCAGACAATGTGGAAGATTCCATGGGTTCAGTCAAATTTATCTTATTTTATGGGCTGTGCGGGATTGGCGCAGCACTATGTCAGTCTGTCATTGACCCTTATTCTGTGACGCCCATGGTGGGGGCCAGTGGAGGTATTGCTGGTGTTTTAGGGGCCTATATTCTGCTACATCCCAAGGCCACGGTGCGTGTGTTTATGCTGATCCTAATATTTATCCGGGTCATTAGCCTACCCGCCTGGGTCGTTCTGGGGGTATGGATTGCCGGACAGTTTGTCTCTGCCCCAGCAACACTGTCCGGCGGTGGCGGAGTGGCTTATTTTGCTCACATTGGCGGCTTTATGACCGGTATGGCTCTGGTACCCTTTTTCAAACACCGGGACGTGCACTTATTTGACAGAGACCGGACGTCTGATAAGCCTAATTGGTCAGCTCAACCAATTAGTTTTGCTGAATTGAAAACCGAAGCTGCAGAGCGTTACCCACAGGCCAGCCGCCGCGTGGGACGCCGCCACGGTCGCGGTGGGTCAGTCCCTTCTGTGCGCAGGCGAATTAAGGGCCCTTGGGATAAATCTTAGGGGGATAAACCGTAAAGATAAACTTTTCGGATATTTGTTGCCATCAGGTGAATGTTGAATTATCCAGATCGCGATGAGCGTCATGTCCGCCTTCCCGCACTAGAGCTTCCAGCTGAGAAGCTGCTTTATCAACCTTATCCTTATCCAAACCTGTCAAGACAACAGCAGTGCCAAACTGGCCAGGCTTGAACCAGGGGTATGACCCCACAGAAACACCATCAAAACTTGCCGCAATATTACTCATAATCTCAGCAATGCTCCCCTCACCGATTGCGCATTGAATGGTGATTCGAGTTGGCTGCACGCCACCTGTCAGTGTATGCGAAAACGTGGCAAACATGCCCTGCAAGATTGAGGGAACTCCCGCCATGACATGCACATTCTTTATCTTGAAGCCCGGCGCTGCACTGACCGGATTATCAATTAAACTTGCCGTATCAGGGACATCTGCCATTTTCTGACGCGCTTCATTAAATTCAATATCTGTACCTTCATAGTGGCGCAGCAGCCTCGCTTCAGCATCAGGATGACGGATCACAGGTAATTCGAAGGCTGCTGCGACTGACTGAGTTGTAATGTCATCATGGGTCGGCCCAATTCCTCCTGATGTGAACACGTAATCATAAGCATCTGAAAGATGTGTGACGTGAGCCATAATCACATCCTTTTCATCTCCTATAACACGTGCCTCACACAAGGAAATGCCAAGTTTGGTCAATTCTTCGGCCAACCAGCCAATATTTTTATCTTTGGTCCGGCCAGACAAGATTTCATCACCAATCACCAGAATCGCTGCAGTCGGATTTGTCATTTGCTATGAATACTTTCTTCTTGTTATAAACTTAAATGGCTTTGTCATACCACAGATGTGCAAAATGCTAGCCTAATTGTATTTTATCATATTACACCCTTCCCCCTTTAGGTAGGAAGTCGGAATTCGTCTAGTTATAATTTCAGGCAACTTTTGATTTAGGTAAAGTTGGATTAAGCGCAGCGGAATGAGACAAGAAAAGATTATCCTTCATGACAAAGCCGCATTCACAGCGATGCGCAAGGCTGGCGCCCTTGCTGCTGAGGTGCTGGATATGATTACTGACCATGTAACTGATGGCGTGACTACAGGCGAACTGGACCAGATTTGCCATGACTATATTTTAGCGCATATGGCAACACCTGCACCGCTACATTACAAAGGCTTTCCAAAATCAACCTGTATTTCCCTTAATCATGTGGTCTGCCACGGAATTCCCGGACCGAAGCGCCTGACGCAGGGCGATATCCTGAATGTAGATGTCACAGTTATCCTTGATGGCTGGTATGGCGATTCATCACGCATGTATTGGGTCGGCACACCATCTGTCAAAGCTCAGAACCTGACCCGGGTGACTTATGATTGTCTGATGCGGGCTATTGATATTGTTAAACCCGGCGTGACATTGGGGGATATTGGCCATGTTATCCAAAGCCATGCTGAAGCCAACCGTTTTTCAGTTGTGCGTGATTTCACTGGACATGGTTTGGGGACAGTCTTCCACACCGCGCCAACTGTGCTTCATTATGGTCAGCCCGGGACTGGTCTTGTTCTGGAAGAGGGAATGTTCTTTACCATTGAGCCAATGATCAATGCTGGCCATTTTGGAACAAAAATTCTTAATGATGGCTGGACCGCTGTTACCCGTGATAAGAGTTTGTCTGCACAATTTGAACATACAATCGGGGTTACAGAAACAGGTGTTGAAATTTTCACAGAATCCACACGCCACATGCATCAACCTCCATATACTTGCTGACCTGCTAAATAGGAAATTAAATACAACCCTCTCTAGAAAATATAAGAACCTTGCAGCTCTTTGATATCACCATGCATGATGAGCTCATTATTGCTAGCGCCGGATACTCAAGTTGTAAAACTTATGGCTCGTTATGGTTTATTGATTACAGAATTTAATCACCGCTTTTTCGGGGTAATGTTTTTCAGCTGTGTAGCTGTGCCATCACTTTTGTCTGCTGGCTTGGCCACATCATCTCTTCCATCACGACCAGCCTTGAATTTGCGAACACCCGCAGACAGCTCGTCAGATGCTGACCTAACAGCCTGACCGGCTCTCCGGCTGGCTTGAATCAAACTGGGCTTTGCTGCCTGCAATCCACGTTGAGCCAGCTTGGACGCTTGTTTGCGAACTTTAGGATTGCCGGCCGCCGTGCGCAAAGCTGCAAAGACAAGTTTTCGCAAGATCATCTACACCTCCGCCAAATCTACTATATGCAGTGTTTTTTCTGTCAACATAGTCAAAATCTTGGCTCTCACTATAGCTTTTTGGACAATAAAATGATAGACGAAAAGGCATCATTTTCACAGACAGAAAGCTTGCGACATGATTCCGCGATATGCGCGTTCGCAGATGGTTGATATCTGGTCACAACATTCAAAGTTTCAAATATGGTTTGAAATAGAGGCTCATGCCTGTGATGCACAGGCCGCCCTTGGATTGATCCCAAAAACCGCAGCTAAACAGGTTTGGGGGAAAGGCCAGTTCGACATCGAAAGAATTGATGAGATCGAGCGTGAAACCAAACATGATGTCATCGCCTTCCTAACAAATTTAGCTGAATATGTTGGTGAGGATGCACGTTTTATCCACCAAGGCATGACATCTTCTGATGTCTTGGACACTACATTGGCGGTTCAGTTGACAAGAGCCAGTGATATCCTACACGCTGACCTTAACGCGCTCTGTGATGCGCTGAAGGCGAAGGCAAAAAAACACAAATACACGCCAACTATTGGACGGTCGCACGGCATCCATGCAGAACCAACAAGCTTTGGTCTAAAACTGGCAGGCTTTTATGCTGAGTTTGACAGATGCCGACATAGGCTTGCCGCCGCCCGAAAGGAAATTGCCACCTGCGCCATATCTGGGGCTGTGGGGACATTTGCCCATATTGACCCTGCTGTTGAAGCGCATGTTGCGGAAAAGATGGGGCTGATTGCAGAACCGATTTCAACACAAATAATCCCTCGTGATCGTCATGCGATGTTTTTTGCAGTTCTGGGGGTGATTGCCAGTTCAGTTGAACGGTTGGCAACAGAAATTAGACATTTGCAACGCACTGAAGTGCGCGAGATTGAAGAGTTTTTCAGCATTGGCCAGAAAGGTTCATCAGCGATGCCGCATAAAAGGAACCCGGTTCTAACTGAAAATTTGACCGGGCTGGCGCGGATGGTCAGGTCAGCTGTTATACCTGCGCTTGAAAATGTCGCTCTTTGGCACGAGCGTGACATCTCGCACTCTTCTGTTGAACGAATGATCGGACCTGATACGACAATCACACTTGATTTTGCTCTGGCCCGGCTGACAGATGTCATTAATAATATGCTGGTCTATCCAGAGGCGATGCAGGCGAATTTAGACCAGCTTGGCGGGCTAGTACATTCTCAGCAAGTACTTCTGGCTCTGACGCAGAAAGGTGCCAGCCGCGAAGATGGCTATATTATGGTGCAACGAAACGCAATGCGGGTATGGGAAGAAGGGCGATGCTATCTTGAACTTTTGAAAAAAGATAAAGATGTCAACCGCTATCTAAGCCAAGATGATCTAGACAAGTTGTTTGATCTTGATCAGCATTTCATCCACGTGGATACAATATTTAATCGTGTATTCAGTCCCAAATCAGCTGCAAAGAAGAAAGTCAGCTGATGAGCAAGCTGATTGACAATCCCCTATATGAAGGCAAAGCCAAAATTCTTTATCCGGGTAACGAAGTTGGAACGATACGGCAGTATTTTAAAGATGATGCTACGGCTTTCAATGCTCAGAAACGGGAAATCATCAGCGGGAAGGGAATTTTGAACAACCTGATCAGCTCTCATCTGTTCCCAGCAATCGGCAAAATGGGAATTGCCCATCACTTTATTGAAAAACTGAATGACAGAGAACAACTCGTAAAAGCAGTTGATATCATTCCCGTTGAGGTAATAATCCGAAATGTAGCTGCTGGTTCTATTTGTAAGCGCCTTGGCCTGACTGAAGGT
>DEBO01000055.1:20669-22181 GCA_002348585.1 Alphaproteobacteria bacterium UBA2954
ATCTCAGCTGAACATATTTACGCGATGAAGCTTGCCACGCGGAATGAGCTGGATGAGATCATAGAGTTGAGCCTGCGGGTCAATGATTTCCTGACTGGGCTGTTTTTTGGTATTGGCATCCGGCTTATTGACTTCAAGCTAGAGTTTGGTCGGTTGCAGACTGAAGCAGGCCTACAGGTTGTTTTGGCAGATGAGCTCAGCCCTGATAATTGCCGTTTATGGGACAGCAAGACTAATGAGAAGCTGGACAAGGACAGGTTCAGACACGATCTAGGCAGCCTTACACAGGGGTATAGCGAAATTGCCCGCCGACTGGGGCTTGTCATCCCCTCATTAAATTAGACGAAAACACAGAGCTGATATCACAGTCCAGTGAGCAAGGAAGACAAACCTATGGAAGTAAAAATCAACATCTCTTTAAAACAGGGGGTCCTGGACCCGCAGGGCCGTGCAGTTGAAAGCGCCCTAATTAGCCTTGGTTACAGTGAAGCCAAAAATGTGCGTATAGGCAAACAAATCACACTTGAAATTGAAGCTGAAGATGCGAGCCGTGCCCAGCAGCGTGCTGCCAGAATGTGTGAGACGTTATTAGCAAACACAGTCATTGAAGATTATTCCATAGAGGTTGCAGACCCGTCATGAGAGTTGCCATTCTGGTATTTCCTGGGTCCAATTGTGATCGTGATATGATGGTGGCTGTTGAGACAATCACTGGCCGACGCCCGGCTCTCGTTTGGCACAAGGACAGCCAGATGGACCCAGTGGATTTGATTATTCTTCCTGGCGGCTTTTCTTTTGGTGACTATCTGCGATGCGGTGCATTAGCCGCACGTGCGCCAGTTGTTGAAGCTATGCTGGATCATGCTAGCCGAGGAGGAGCTGTTTTAGGGGTCTGTAACGGTTTTCAAATTTTATTAGAAACAGGCTTATTGCCTGGAACACTAATACGCAATGATCGGCTTAAATTTGTCTGCAGGTCTGTAAATTTACAGCTTCAGCCTGACCTCGGCTCCCCCCTCTTATCAACTCTAAATCCTGGCCATTGTCTGACCATACCTATTGCTCATAATGAGGGTAATTATTTTGCACAGGAAGATGATCTGGAGATGCTGAAACAGAATGGGCAGATTGCCTTTAAATATACAGCAAGCACTGCCTTTGGGCCCGTTAATCCAAATGGTGCCACTGATGATATTGCAGGTATCCTATCGGCAAATGGCCGCGTTCTTGGCATGATGCCACATCCGGAACGGGCGATCGGAAATGGTCATCCGTCATCAGATGGTAAATTATTGCTAAGAGCGATTCTGCAGGGAGTTGCGTGATGCTTGAAAATGCTAAAATGCGTTTTGCTGATGCAGAAGCGATGGGCCTGTCTCATGATGAGTGGCTTTTAATCCTGAGACGTTTGGACAGAACTCCTAATTTATGTGAGTTGGGTATCTTCTCAGCCATGTGGTCAGAACATTGTTCCTACAAATCATCAAAAAAATGGCTTAAAACACTGCCAAC
>DEBO01000104.1 GCA_002348585.1 Alphaproteobacteria bacterium UBA2954
AAACACGGTTACGTAAAAAAGCTGATTCAGCCCGTAAGGTTAAGACGCCGTTATCAATAGACTGTATCACAAGGGGCTTAATCCAGGCTTTCCATTTCGCTTCACCTAGGTCTGCTTTAAGTTTGTGCGACAAACGCTGCCAGGACAAATGCATGTCTGCGATTGATTCTTTGGCATTTTGTACAGGATAAACGGTAACAGGAGGCGTATTGTTTTCAGTTTGCTTTACCCCGTAACGTGCCTGTTTGTGTGCGATAGCGTCTTCATGTTTTTTGGTGAAGTCAGACATTAGTTTAGTGGTCCCGAATCACTGCGGCAGGAAAGTTGTTTTTTATTTTTCTTTTTCGGAAGAAGACTCGGCTGAGCATTCAATCCATTGGCCCACCCAAGCAATGAGTCTACAATCCATAACGATGACCGTACCCCTATTTGGGTTGTTGAGGCAAGCCGTACGCAGTCGGATTTACACAAATATATTTTCAGAATCATCAGTTTTTTAGCTTGACAAAAACAGGCTTAAAAACCGGAAGCTAAACAACAAATTTAAATTTTTTTATTAAATAAAATAGCTTAGCTTATGCGAATCAAAGTTAACCCTAAAGAAAAGTCGCTAACTGGTGATAGAATGAAGAGGAGTGGGTGGGGGTGGAAGAAATTCAAGTGATAAAGGTGCACAAATGCGCACCTTTATGACCACTAAAATGACTTGCTGTTCGCAGCCCGCCTTCAAGCTCCGACGGTTTTCACCTTTGCAGACAAACGTGACATTTTGCGTGAAGCTGTGTTTTTGTGTAGCACCCCTTTTGACACGCCGCGCATCAGTTCCGGCTGTGCCTCCTTCAATGCTATCGTTGCAGCTCCCTTATCACCTGAAGCAATGGCAGCTTCTACCCGCTTTAAAAAGGTACGTATGCGGCTGATACGACTTTTGTTGATTTCAGAGCGATTCGCATTGCGGCGTATTCGTTTTTTTGCAGATTTATGGTTTGCCATAAAAAAATTTTCCAAAATTAATCTGTTTCAAATCGGCCTTATACGCCGAATTTAGCAATGGCGTCAAGCATATTAGGTTGTCTTCAACGAATTTTAAGCTGATTCGCAGACTTTGGAATAATTGTCAGCCGCCACAAGAGCTTGCCCCCAACGTTTATCTTTTCCAGTCTCAGCAGCTCATCACCTTTGACAAACTGATCGTCACGTTTTGTCCATCCTATGGCAGCAAGCGTATTTTTGTAAGAAACTAGAATATCTTTATCCTCTGCTTGTGTTTGTAAATGCAGAACCAGGATGCGCCCGGATGGCGAATCAAACGCAAAGCTCAACTGTGTATCAACGGTAACGCTATTAATCAAAGGCACATCACTGAACCAGGCAGTTCGCTCGGAGGCAGACAGAATAAAGAGGGGCGCAAGACAGCCCGCCAAAACCGCGCCCAAAGCAGCTATTCTGAAGAGCTGCATGGCAGAAGGAAAGATCGACAAAATAAAACAAGTGAAAGACATAGGACAAGAGTATGCTTAACGCTGACAAGAAGAGCAATAAAAACTGGACCGTCCAGACTGAATGATTTGTTTTATCCCCTGCCCGCAATCCACACAAGGCTGACCAGCCTGACCATAGACACGCAGATCCTGCACAAAATATCCGATTTCGCCGCCGGGTTGTATGTGATTACGCAGGCTTGTGCCACCAGCGTTGATCGCCTCACGAAGCACAACCTTGATTGCTTCTGTAAGCCTGTTCGCTCGCTGCCCTGCAATTGTTCCAGCTTTCCGGCGCGGCGATATTCCTGCTCTGAATAATGCCTCACTGACATAAATATTCCCAAGCCCGGCAATCAACCGCTGATCAAGAAGGGCAGATTTGATTGGTGCCTTCCGACCTTTCATCAAAGATGCCAGTACTGAGTCTGTGAATGCCTCTGACAAAGGTTCAACCCCGAGACCAGATAAAAGCGGATGTGTGGCTTTTGCAGCAGAAGCAAATAAGTCAAGATGTCCGAATCGCCGCGGATCAGAAAACACAACCCATTGGCCGGATGTAAACTCAACAGAAAAATGATCATGTTTTGCAAAATTGGGCTTTTGATCATAAAGCCGTATTGCACCTGACATGCCTAAATGAATCAGCAAAGTTTCCTGATTGCTCAGATCGATCAGGATGTATTTACTGCGGCGCTTTGGCACTGAACAACGCTGACCAAGTAAGCGTTTGTCCAAATGTTCAGGCAATGGCCAGCGCAAATTATCTCTGGTCAGGCGCACAGATTCAATGGTCTGCCCTGAAATCACCGGTTCAAGGGCCACGCGTACTGTTTCAACTTCAGGTAATTCAGGCACGCTACAGATTTCCCTTTTGGCAAAGCTATATTATATTAGATGTAACATTGGCAGCAGCTTTTTAAAAATCAAGATACCCGCTGCTGGCGCGATTGTATCTAAGCTACGGCAAAAATTTCTTGAGCACAGAGACTTTTCATGACAAACCAGCCTAAGAGTGAATGGATAGATTTTGGCTTCGAAACCGTGCCTGTTAACGAGAAACAGTCTCGTGTTGCCGATGTATTTTCATCTGTTGCTTCGTCTTATGATATTATGAATGATCTGATGAGCGGCGGCGTTCACCGGCTGTGGAAAGATGCCTTAATGGACTGGCTAGCCCCTTGCAAGGGACAGGTTCTTATTGATTTGGCTGGCGGCACAGGTGACATTGCGCTCAGATTTCTGAAACG
>DEBO01000040.1 GCA_002348585.1 Alphaproteobacteria bacterium UBA2954
TGCAACTGCGCCAATGGCGGCTGGGGTGATTCATACGGATTTTGAGCGCGGTTTTATTCGGGCAGAGACCGTCAGCTATGATGATTATATTGCCTATCAGGGCGAGGCTGGCGCAAAAGATGCCGGCAAACTGCGGATTGAAGGCGCAGATTATAAGGTGAAAGACGGTGACATATTCCATTTCCGTTTTAATGTGTAACGCTGAATGTTCACATTGGAGAGAGTCACTACCCTCTAGCTGCCCGCTTGAAAAAACAACAGGTGACTATCGCTCTTGACCTCGATGTGCTGACTTATTTCAAAATTACAGTAAAGGCTCTCTGACCCACATAAATGCCGCTTGGCGAAAGCTGGTCGTGTTGGTGCTAGAAGAGCACCAACAAAATAAAAGATAACCAATTTCATTCACCAAACTAAGTGGCTTCCAAGAAACTGCAGATACAAACAGTCTTTTTTTATCGAATTCGGTTCAGATGTGTCAGGCTTCGGCCTTTTTCACGTCTGCCCAGATAAAGCGCATAGCTCCAAAAGACAGGCCAGATAACAGCACCAGGAAGATCATTACAGCAACGCCCATGCGTTTGCGTTCTTCTAAGGCTGGCTCAGCTGCCCAAGCCATGAAATTGACCAGATCCTTAGCGACAGCATCCATAGATGTGTCTGCCCCATCCGCATACTCCACATCATCACCGTAAAGCGGCTGTGGCATCGCGATCATGTGCCCTGAATAAGCAGCATTATAATACATGCCTTCAGGCACAACTGTTCCGGCTGGTGCATCTTCATACGAGGTAAGTAACGAATACAGATAGTCTGCCCCGTTAGCCCGTGCTTTGACAATCAAAGACAAATCCGGCGGGTAGGCCCCATTATTCGCTGCACGTGCCGCCAGCTCGTTCGGATAGGGAGCAGGAATGCGATCAGCAGGGATGCCGTTGCGCATAAACATCTCTCCTTCATCATTAGGCCCGTCTTCCACCTCATATTCAGCGGCAATTGCTTTGATCTCAGCTTCGTTATAGCCAAGGTCAGCTAAATTGCGGAAGGCAATGTAGTTCATTGAATGACAGCCCGCACAGACTTCCTTGTAAGCCTGAAAACCACGTTGCATAGAGGCTTTATTAAAGGTCCCAAAGGGCCCTGAAAAAGACCATTCTTCTTGCCTCAAAATGACATCACCGCCACCGGCTGAAAGCGCAGGAAGGCTGAAAGACGCGCTGATGACTGCCGCCGCCAATGTCAAAATGGGCTTTTTCATTCTACTTTCCTTTTTGGGGCAGCCGCCGCACCAGCCATGGCTCCGGCACCGCCAAATATGGGCGTCGATATCGATTGCGGCAGCGGTCGGGGCGTCTCTGCCACAGACAATATTGGCAAAATCAAAAGAAAGTGCAGGAAATACCAGACTGTAGCTACTCTTCCAATCACCACATAAATTCCTTCGGCAGGCATCGCTCCTATGTATCCAAGAACAAGACAATCAGCAAAAAACACCCAGAAGAAAATTTTAAAGATCGGGCGGAAGCGACCAGAGCGCACGGGAGAGCTATCCAGCCAGGGAAGAATAAATAGCACCGCAATCGCACCAAACATAGCCAGTACACCGCCAAGCTTATCAGGCACGGCCCGCAAAATAGCATAAAAAGGCAGAAAATACCATTCAGGCACTATATGCGCCGGAGTTTGCAGGGCATTGGCAGGAATATAGTTATCTGGATGGCCCATAAAATTTGGGAAGAAAAACACAGCTGCTGCAAAGAATGTTAGAAACACAGACAGACCGAAGAAATCCTTTATCGTGTAATAAGGATGGAACGGAATCGTATCCTGCGGGCCGCGTGTATCGATGCCCAGCGGATTATTTGAACCAAACCGATGCAAAGCCACAAGATGCAGAATCACAACACCAACAATGACAAAAGGCAAAAGATAGTGCAGAGAGAAGAACCGGTTCAGTGTCGGGTTATCTACAGAGAACCCACCCCACAACCATGTAACAATGCCTTCACCAACAAAGGGAAGGGCCGAAAATAAATTAGTGATTACAGTTGCCCCCCAGAAAGACATCTGTCCCCAAGGCAGAACGTAGCCCATAAAGGCTGTTGCCATCATTAATAGTAGTATCACAACCCCCAGCATCCATAAAAGTTCTCGCGGCGCTTTGTAGGAGCCATAATATAGGCCCCGAAAAATATGAATGAATACAACAATAAAGAAAAATGAGGCACCATTCATATGGATATAGCGCAACAACCAGCCATGATTGACATCACGCATAATCCGTTCAACTGAATCAAACGCATAATCAACATGCGCTGTGTAATTCATCGACAACACAATCCCGGTGATGATCATTATGACCAGTGAAATACCGGCCAGAGACCCAAAGTTCCAAAAATAGTTGAGATTTTTTGGTGTGGGGTACTCAGTCGCCTCATGATTAAGGAAACTAAAAATCGGTAATCGGTGGTCAATCCATCGCACGACCGGATTTTTGAACTGATTTGCAGACATATTCATAATTCCTTAAAATTTAAGATTGTTAAGCTAACCAATCTTTATCACTTCATCTGAAAGAAAGGCATAGGGCGGTATTTCTAAATTTGTTGGCGCAGGCCCTTTACGAATTCGGCCCGATGAATCATAGTGCGAACCATGGCAGGGGCAGAACCAGCCATCGTATTCGCCGCGCACCTCACCCACTTTTTGGCCGAGTGGTACACAGCCGAGATGGGTGCATACGCCCAATACCACAAGATATTCCGGCTTCTGAACTCGGTCACTATCGACTTGCGGGTCCCTCATGTTCAGCGCATCATCGCGCAACGCTTCATCGATCTCAGTTTTTGTGCGATGGCGGATAAAAACGGGCTTGCCCCGCCATTTTAGTGTAATGGACTGCCCTTCAGCAATTTTTGACACATCCACTTCAATGCTGGCCAACGCGAGTGTATCAGCTGCGGGGTTCATTTGGTCAATAAGTGGCCAGGCAAAGGCCCCAGCACCAACGGCCCCCATTGAATAAGTTGCAACAACAATGAAATCACGCCGAGATTTCTGGTCTGCTGCCGGTGCAGCCTTTTTAGTCTTTAATGCAGCCATCTTTCCCTCATTTCAAGCAGCCAGCCCCTCATCTGCGGACAGCCTGTTTGTGCGGTACTTTTGCGTCAACGAAAATGACAGTGCGTTGCACACACCTTTCCCGAACACGATTATAGTAATTCACAAGCAGTGGAATTACTATATCACCCACTGCGTTAAATTAGCGCAAGCAGATGGCATAAAGCAAGTTGGGAAGTTACTATTTTTACCTGTTGATATTTAACCAAAACAAGCTGGATTACGGCCATCTAACTTCTGGGGGCAGGCTCATCAAAATAGCCTCTATATTGCCGCCGGTCTTCAACCCAAACGACGTGCCTCTGTCATAGAGTAGGTTGAACTCAACATAACGGCCCCGCCGGACAAGCTGGTAATGTCTATCTTCTTCTGTAAAGTGGTTATTCATAGTTTGTCGGACGATGTTGGCGTAACTTACTGCAAAACTGCTGCCAACATCCCGGGTAAAGCTAAAGTCAGCTTCTCTGTCGCCGCTGTCTAGATAATCAAAAAAAATACCGCCCGCCCCGCGTGGCTCATCACGATGTTTAAGGTAAAAATAATCATCACACCATTGTTTAAATTTCGGATAATAATCAGTATCATGGCGTTCACAGCAAGCTTTCAAATCAGCATGAAATGTATTTGCCTGCTTCGGAGCAGGTTTTAGAGGTGTCAAATCACCACCACCACCAAACCAAGCCGTACTGGTGATTACAAAGCGGGTATTCATATGGGCAGCAGGTACAAATGGGTTCTGCGGATGCGCGACAAGTGAGATCCCGCCTACCCAAAACTGGCCATCATCAGCTGCACCGGGAATCTGGGCCCTAAAATCTTCTGCAAACTGGCCATGCACGACTGAAATATTGACCCCGACCTTTTCAAAAACGCGCCCATGCATGACCGAGATTTGGCCACCGCCACCGCCGCCACGTAACCAGTTTTTACGCTGAAAATGACCTGATGGCTGGTCAGATAACGGGCTGTCTCCTGCTTCACTTTCAATATCTTCAAACGCGCCGCAAATATTATCGCGAAGTTTTTCAAACCAGTCTGCTACACGAACAGAAAAGCTAGCCATATCAGGGGTCAGAAAATCTGGTGGCGCACGATTTATCATCTGTCTTTATCACTGCTTTTGTTTTGGTCAATAAAATCTTTGAGATTAGCATGGGTTAGAAGCTGGGTCTTCGTCGCGGTGAATTCAGTCTCTGCCCATAGCTGGCGGAGCTGATCAAGGCAGGCCCCAACCACTGGCCCGGACAGCCTAAAATGCTGTATCACATCACGGCCTGAAACAGGACATCTAGGAGGTTGGAAAAAGAAAATTCGCCTCAATTGCTCAGAAAGCTGGTCTATGACCTGACCGGTGCAAGTTTTGTTCCAGTCGGCATCTTTATAAGAACAGGCTGCCTGCAACGCGTGAAGAAAACCAACATCACCCAAATGATAAGCAGAACGGGCCCAGTGCGGGCCCAACAACCCAGCAACAAGAAATCTATCCGCGGGCTGGTCTGCGGAGAGCAAAAAGCGCAGTTCTGCCCGACTGAGTTTCAGTATTCTGCCTGCTTTCGCGCGCTCGCCAACAGGTAGACAACAGGCTAGCCTCTGGACAAAGCTTAAATCTCCCCATAATTTTTGCAAAACCGGGTGGACTAGGATATCCGCGCTGAAAATTGTGCCAAACAAAACTCGATCAACGCCGATTATTGAAGCCTGGCGTAAGATAGGCAGAGCAGCAGCCCCAGTCATCAGCTGTTTCAATTCTCCTGCGATACGCTCTGCAGATAAAATTGGTAGCAGATCAACATGTTGGGATAAGGCTAGTTGATCTCTTTCCGGCATGGACAAATTAGGATAACAGGCAAGGAAGCGCAGCGCACGCAGGAGCCGAAGATGATCTTCTTGCAGCCGGCGCGCGGCTTCTCCAACAAAACGCAAATAACCCTGTTCTAAATCTTTTAGGCCGCCAACAAAATCGTACACGCTCCCCTCTGCATCAAGGTAAAGCGCATTAATGGTGAAATCTCGCCGAAGGGCATCCGTCTGCCAATTTGTGGTAGGCCTGATCGTCGCATGACGGCCATCTGTATCTACATCTGAGCGCAGCTGGGTTACCTCTGCCTGCTGTTCGTTAGCCATAACTGTCACTGTGCCATGAGCAAAACCAGTTTCAAGAACACGCAGCCCCTGTTGACGGGCAGCTTCAGCAAAAACCGTCACCGGCAGGTTGACCGCAACATCTAAATCCTGTTCAGGCTCAAAGCCACACCCTTTATCGCGAGCTAGAAGGCCATTGCGCACCACCCCACCAACCAGACGCGCTTCTCCTCCTGCAGAACGAGCGATAGAAAAGATATCGTTAATAAAGGCCTGACGGGCAGCCGAGAAGGATAGTGACAGAGAGCAAGACATCAGGCAGATTGGCTAATGGTCTGTTGGACGGTGCGAGGCAAAATCGGCCATATGTCTTTATTTAGTTCACTTTTTTTGAATTCACCGGATTTAATCTTACCATCCTCAATACGAGGCGGCTGATATTCTGTTCCAGGCTGACTCGTGCCGCCAACTTCCAGCATCAAGGCGGCCCCTAAAAAAACAATTAGACCGACACCAGCTGAGATAACATGCCGCCAAGCAATGAGTGCAGAGCCTTCAGCATGACGCCGACCAAGCCGCAAGAGCAAGGCTAGAACTAGCAGCCCAGCCAAAATAGCAATAATGGCTGTAAGATAAATTCGAAACATGGTTTAAAACCCTTAAAGCAGACAACATAGTCAGACTAATCAAAACAGAGTTAGCAAATCAGCGGTGACTTTACAATGAATGGCCAACTATTCAATCTTCTTTATAACCTGTCCAGTTCAGGCTGAATACGCGTGTTTATGCAGACTGCAAGATTCCTCAACATTTGCGCAGTTGCCCCCCAAATCAATGGGTCTGTATGTGGAATTTGCCAAAACCTGCGTAGTCGGCCATTCTCGCTCAGCCGCTCAGCTCGTTTGTAAGCATCAATAATAAGGTAAGGAGCAAGGGGTGTGAACCAGGTCATATCCACTTCTGCCGGGTCTGGTTGCAGCAGGGTTTCAAGCTGGCGTGGGTCCTGTGCACAATAGCCTACAACCTGATCAACCAGATAATTGGTGCTCGTCAGTACTGGCTCTAGATAGCCAAGGTGAGTGATCAGCTGACCGCTGAGACCCGTTTCTTCCTGACATTCACGTGCGGCAGTCATCGCTGGGGTTTCATCACCAGCTTCAGGTTTTCCGCCTGGAAAGCTGACCTGACCAGCATGCAAGCGCAATTTGTCTGACCGTCTTGTTAGCAAAATCTCAAGCCTGTCAGGGGGGCCTGCGAGTAACAGTTGAACAGCAGCCTTTTTTGGTGGACCATACTGAGGTTCAGCAACACCGGTCCAGTCTGGCGGCACCGGGGCAACAATTTTGGCTAAATCAAAGTAGCTGAGCGTCATGAGATGTCTTATTTTAGTTTACGTTTTTTGAGTAACATGGCATATCGCTAAACGGTCATAAGTTCTGTGGCTGCAAGGCAAAAAATATTCCAGATGACCACAGGCCAGGTACACCTTTGTCATCCTTAGCATCAGCGAGGTCTGCTAGCTCATACCAAACAGGCCGCGATAGTCTAGCTACAAGTCCCGCAGGCAAACGCAAATAAGGACGGCTGTCAGCTAGAGCAGCGTCGTTTGCTGCCTGGTTTTTAAAAAAGAGCCGCGTGTCCAGACCAATGGTGTAATCGCGGCCCAAATTATCTGATACCTTTATGACACGGTCCTTTCTCTTACCGGCACTAGTCAAGGCAGTAATAATGAACGGGGCATCTTCAACTTCGATGTGGCCAAATTCAACAGGTGTACGCAGCCAATGCTGCCCAGAATCATCAACCGAGAGAACGTTAGCAAATAATTTCACCAACTCAATTCGCTTAATTAAGTCTCCTTCATGGTACCAGCGCCCCTCTTGATCGATGCGCATCTGAAAATCACGCTCAACAGGACCGGAAGGAGAATTACAATCAGCTTTTGAGGCCTTGTCTGCACTCTTCATAAAAGAAGTGTAACCGGCAATATAAAAAAAACGAAAGAAAAATAAAAATGTTTGAGAGATAAAGACTTTTTTGCAATTGTGGTATTCGTCTTTAGTAACCCATAAGCTGTTTGACACGCCAGTGAATAAGCATAGAAAATAATTGACCTAAACATTCGGAAGGGTGAAACAAACAGGTCTCAAGGTAGTACTGCGGACTGACCAATCACAGACAGAATACTCAGCCTTGATTTAGCTAGCCAAAAATGGCAAACCAGCCCCTAATACTTAATGGTGTTTTACTCCCTGTCTGCATTTCTTTTTACGCGAGCAAGTTGGGCAGACCAAAATTAAACACTAGGCTATCCAACCGGGTGCTCTGGATCTATGTACATTTATTTACCCATTGCTGAAATTTCGATGCATATTGCAGTCGTGATCGGTCTCGGTGGTGGCGTTGGCTTTCTCTCTGGAATGTTTGGAGTTGGAGGTGGCTTTTTGATGACGCCACTGTTAATTTTTTTGGGTGTGCCCTCTGCAGTGGCAGTTTCAACAGAAGCAAATCAGATCGTAGCCTCATCTGTTTCAGGGGTGCTTGCGCATTGGCGCCGCGGTAATGTTGATTTCAAAATGGGTGGCGTTCTTTTAGCCGGGGGGCTTGTGGGCTCGTCTATTGGGGTGTTGCTGTTTTCCATTCTGCGCGACATCGGCCAGATCGATTTAGTAATCAGGCTGTCTTATGTCGTGTTTTTAGGTATTACCGGCATATTGATGTTAATGGAATCTGTCCGCGCAATTTTGCGGACTCGCCAGCCGGGGGCAAAACGCGGCAAACTGCATCAACATAACTGGCTGCATGGTCTGCCGCTGAAGGTCAGATTCCGCAAATCAAAGTTGTATATTAGCGCGCTACTGCCTTTCTTTCTTGCGGCCTTTGTCGGCGTTCTGTCCGCAATCATGGGCGTGGGCGGTGGCTTTATTCTGGTCCCCGCCATGATCTATCTATTGGGCATGCCCACATATACGGTGATCGGCACATCACTTTTCCAAATCATTTTTGTCACTGCAAATATCACTATTCTGCAGTCTGTTCAGACGCAAACTGTCGATTTTGTGCTAGCCGGGTTGCTGTTAGTTGGCGCGGTCATCGGAGCCCAGTTCGGGGCACGTGTTGGGGCATTGTTGCGAGGTGAACAGCTACGCGGTCTATTGGCTTTGATTGTTTTGGCGGTCTGTATGAAGCTATTCTTTGATTTGGTGATCACACCTGAAGATGTCTTTTCAGTGGAGTTCCTGAAATGACCTCACACCTTTCTTATCATTTGGTCGCTATACTATTATTGATGATGAACTGGGCTTATCCTGTTCAGTCCAGCACATTGGTCGCTGATTTGGATTTGGACCAGGTTTCAATCACGATAGATTTTAATGGCGAAAGTCTGCTGTTGTTTGGAGCGGTCAGTGGAGGGACAGCAAGCGATATTATAGTGATATTCAAAGGCCCTGACGTGCCGCTAGCTTTGCGAAAAAAAGAACGGGCCAGCGGTATCTGGATGAACAGACAGACCATTGTTTGGCAAAACGCTCCTAGCTTTTATCATATTTTTTCCAACCGAACACTGGATAAAGTTTTGTCTAAAGATCAACAGATCAGGTTGCGCATTGGAGCTGAACATATAGGCCTACGCACTAGCGAGGCAATGTTGGACAAAGAAAAAGCAAGGGCGTGGCGGAGCGCGCTGACCAGAAACATGACTGAACGTGGCTTGTGGAAGTTTGATGAGAGGAATGTATCCATTATACGGGGCGCCCTATTCCGCGCCCCTGTCTATCTGCCAGCAAATATTGTTCCTGGAGAATATGAGGTGCGGGTTTTGCATGTGCAGAAAAACCAATTGGTTGCAGAGGATACCACCTATATTTCAGTGGCCAAAACCGGTATCGGGGCGATGATTTATGCCTTTGCACATGACTATTCCATTTTTTATGGGTTTTTTGCAGTTTGTTTTGCCGTCTTTGCGGGCTGGCTGGCTGCAGCTGCTTTTCGCAAACAGTAATTTGAATAAATCTGCCCACGTAGCTATATTTGAGCAAAATAAAATTGGCTTATGCTAGATAGGCGAAGACAAAAGGATACACAGACAATCTGTGTCCATTACTGAGGAAAAGATGGCTGCAAAATCAAAAAAACAAGTCGTAGACGCAAAATTCTTTTTGGTTCTAGTCGATGAGTCAGAAGAATTGCATCAGGCGTTGTATTATGCCTGTATTCGAGCCAAATCGGCAGGTCTACGCGTCGCCTTGCTTTATGTTATCGCGCCTGCTGAATTTGCCCATTGGGCTGGGGTGGGTGCGTTGATGCGTGAAGAGGCCCGCGATATGGCGGAAGAAAAAATGCGTGTACATGCAGATTATGTGCAGGAATTGACCGACCAGTCACCAATTATGCATATCCGTGAAGGCAAGGTAGTCGAAGAGGTGATCAGCCTGATGAATGAGGAAGATAGCATAATCTCGCTCGTGCTGGGCGCAGATACCGAATCAGACAGTGCCGGGCCGGTGATCAGCTATCTGGCTGGGCGCGGGATTGGGCAATGCCGAGCCCCCGTAGTAATTGTTCCGGGGAATCTGAGTGATGAGCAAATAGATGTCCTGGTCTGACAGGCATTGGACAAAGACACAACCCTTGAAGATTTGGTCTGGCTGAACCATGTAATATTAAATATTAATTCGGCCGCCATGGTTTCTTATCGGAGGCTTTGTAATGGGTTATGATGGGAAAGAGGTCATCGCGATGACGCGAAATTTGCGAAAGATCCGGTTAACTGTTCTATCTGCTTTTCTGGGAGCATTTTTTTTTATGTCTGATAAATCATCTCAAGCTGCAGTAGTTATGCTAGAAACTACCAAAGGCCAGGTCGAAATTGAAATGAAACCAGAGCTTGCCCCTAACCACGTAGCCCGTATTACAGAACTAGTCAAACAAGGTTTCTATGATGGTATTATTTTTCACCGTGTGATCCCAGGGTTCATGGCACAAACAGGTGATCCGACAGGCACGGGCATGGGCGGATCAGGTAAAAATTTAAATGCTGAATTCACCGACTACGAGTACGTCGAAGGCACAGTCGGCATGGCTAGAGCCATGAACCCAAACAGCGCAGACAGTCAATTCTTTATTTGTTTTGAAGGCTGTGGCCATCTGACCGGCCAATATACCGTCTGGGGACAAGTTACGGATGGCATGGATGTGGTGCGCCAAATAAATGAAGGCCAGCCTCCAGCAGAACCTGACCAGATTGTCAGCGCCCGGATTAAAGATTAGTTGGAAACCGGTCAAGGGCGGTTTGATGCAAGCCATTTTGTTGGAAAAAATTGCAAAAGCAGCGCCAGCCAAATCAGCGTAAAAGCCGCCACATCTGCATTTGTAAAGGGTTCTGCAAAGACCAGGAGGCCCAGCAAGAGTTGCAGAGACGGATTTAAATAAAACAAAAAACCAGCTACAGATAACGGCAGATAACGGTTGCCAATATGGAATAACACCAGCGGCACAGAGGTAATTATACCGGAGGTAAATGCCATTATGATACCATATGATGTCCCATCTAGGAAAAAGGAAGCACCAGCAGGCTTTCCTGTCAGGGTTAAGTAACCGATCAGCGCCAGAGCTAATGGCGCGATCATCAGCAATTCTGTCACCATCGCCAAAAAGGGATCCATATCCAGGCGTTTGCGAATCAGCGCATAGAAAGCAAAGCTAGACCCAATAGCAAGCGCCACAAAGGGGAGCCCGTCCAGAAGGGTAGCTTTGAGGCCCACACCCGCGATCGCGCAGAACAAGGCCAACCAGCCTCGCCGACCAAGGCGTTCCCCGAGCACCAAAACACCAAGACCAATAGCCATTAGCGGATAAAGAAAATAGCCCAGAGCTGACTGAACCAACTGGTTGGTGTCAACAGCATACAA
>DEBO01000043.1 GCA_002348585.1 Alphaproteobacteria bacterium UBA2954
CAGGAAGCAATGAAATTTGGCACATTTCCATCTTGGGACTATACACCACCATTTGATGCCTCTCGTTCATATGTCCGTGGAGCAATTGATCCAAACACCACAGCAACAAAGGCTCGAAAACGGTTTCCTTTTGTCCCAACAACAGAGCCCGAAAAACCTAGGATAAAAAGTACAACATAATAAAATGGAGTTTGTTTCAAAAAAATGATGCTATTTTGCACGTTGATTAAATCGCCGTCCCACTAGCGCAGCTGCAATATTGGTTTTCTGAACATCAATTGCACCGCCGGCAATCCCCCACCCCCATGCATCTCTCATCTTTTGCTCAATCGGATAGGCTTTTGAATAGCCATACCCTCCCATCAGTTGCATCGCCTTTCCAGTCACATCCCTTGTGATCTCGTTGGCAAAACATTTCGCTATTGAACTGTCAGCAACAGACGGCATGCCTTTTTCTGCATTAACAACAGCACGATAAAGGAGCAGTCGGGCGGCATCCAACTTCATTTTCATTTCTGCCACACTGAGTTGGACGGCCTGAAATTCAACTAGTTCCTTTCCAAATTGCTGACGTTCCTGAACATAAGCTAAAACATAATCAAAAGCAGATTGCGCACAGGCAAGGCTCATGGTGGTATTACCACACCTCTCTAAATCAAATGCCTCCATCAGTTGTTTAAAACCGCCAGCAGGCACAATTATCTGATCAGCACTGACATTTACATCATCAAAATGCATGTCAGCACTGGGAATCCCTCTAAAGCCCATATGTTCCTCTGGAGTACCGAAGGTGAGCCCCGCAACCCCGTTCTGGACCAACACAGCCCCAATGCCATTTGCGCCGAGCGCATCAGACATCCGGCAATAAACAACATAGGCATCAGCATGCCCTGCCCCTGAACACCAACGCTTGGTTCCGTTCAGAACAAAATCGTCACCCTCAGACGTCAGTTTTGTTTTCAGGTCTGTCAGTGCCGTTCCAGCTTGTGGCTCAGACATAGATACAGCAATAATCATGTCACCTGAGCAGACACTTGGCAGCACACTAGTGCGCATCTGCTCTGGTCCGTAATGGGCAATCGCGAGTGCTGGCCCGAAACAGCTTTCAAAAACAGGAAAAGCTGCCGCTACAGATACTTTTGCCAATTCTTCTAGAACAAGGACAGCATCCAGATGGCTCATACCGCCGCCACCATAATGTGCAGGCAGATTCACCCCCAAAAAACCCATTTCCGCAAAGCGTTGAAGCAAAATAAGCGGTGCAGGGACCCCGGTTTTTTCAATTTTATCTGCGTAATCTGGCAGTTCCTTTTGCGCAAACTGACGCGTGACATTCACTAATGCCTGCTGTTCTTCTGAAAGGGTAAAATCCATCTCTTCCTCACTTGGTAACCTATATTTTCAGACTAAGACCATTTTGTTGTTTTTCCAAGCAACCACATTCTGTTAACAATTGAGGGACACAGTGGAATTGTTATCATGCGCTTTGTTAGGGAGAAGTGCGGGCATGCAGGAAAACATAACAGGCCAGATGGCCCTCTCTGATATCAGAGTACTTGATTTAAGTCGTATTTTAGCAGGGCCGTCAGCAACCCAAATACTTGGCGATCTTGGCGCAGATGTTGTAAAAATTGAAAATCCAAATGGTGGCGATGATACTCGTGGATGGGGGCCGCCCTTTATCGAAACTCCAGATGGCGAGCGAGCTGAAGCTGCATATTTTGCCTGCTGCAACCGAAACAAACGTTCAGTTACGCTTGACTTTAATCAGCCGGAAGATCTTGAAAACTTAAAAAAAATGGTATGCGCTGCAGATATCCTTGTCGAAAATTTTAAGGCAGGCAGTCTCCAGAAGTTTGGGCTGGATTATGACAGTCTAAGCGCCTTAAACCCAAGGATTATTTATTGCTCCATCACTGGATTTGGTCATTCAGGACCTTATTCCAACAGACCTGGCTATGATTTTCTCATACAAGGAATGGGTGGTCTGATGAGCATTACTGGACAGGCAGATGGTACGGCTGGAGCAGAGCCAATGAAGGTTGGTGTTGCCATTTGTGATCTGTTTACTGGGTTGAATGCAGTCAGCGCAATATTGGCCGCTCTTCATTACAGAGACCGAACTGGCTCTGGACAGCATATTGACTGCGCTTTGTTAGACAGCCAAACCGCAATGCTGGCTAATCAGGCCTCTAACTGGTTGAATTGCGGCTTTACCCCTGAACGCATGGGCAATGCTCATCCCAGTATTGTTCCCTACCGCGTGTTTGCCGTCAGTGATGGTCATGTCATTGTGAATTGCGGAAATGATGCGCAATTTGCAAGATTAACAGCGACTCTTAATATTCCAGAAATGGCTAATGATAATAGATTTCAGACAAATGAGGCACGTTGTGAAAACAGAACTTTAACTGATCAGCTGCTCTCAGATGCATTAGCTAGCTGGAAAAAGGATGATATTATCAAAAAGCTTGAGGCTGTGAATGTACCTTGTGGGCCAATAAATGATATACCTTCCTTATTTTTAGACCCACAATTGAAAGCACGCGAATTGGAAGTCGCCTTAGACCGAAGTGATGGCGCTGTCTTCAAAGG
>DEBO01000018.1 GCA_002348585.1 Alphaproteobacteria bacterium UBA2954
AATTTGATGATGATAGAGCATCTCACTGATATTACAGATGAAGCAGGTGAAAGAGGATTGCGTTCTGCACGCAAGCATTTTGCTAGCTATTGCGATCATCTTAAGGGATCTGATGAATTGCGGGCTGTTGCCATGCAGACATCATCAGCCTCAGAATTAAAGGACGCAATCTTCAAGTATTTTTCGGAACCATCCAGATTAACAGCGGCCTGAGCCAAACAGGAGCAAGATGCAAGAGATAAGCTCACAAGTGTCAGCTGACGCAGTTAATCAGAACCATATATCCGCAGAACTGCTAAATATGTTGCCGTTTCCTCTTCTTCTGATCGATCATGAAAATCGCTTTGTATGGTTAAATCCAGCAGCAGAGAGCTTTTTTAAAAGCAGTACAGCTTATCTTGCTGGTCATGCAGTTACTGAACTAATACCTTCCGACAGTCCTTTTTTTGCCTTATTGGACCGGGTTAGACAGGCCGATCGTTCTGTTGTTGAAAGGGAAATTGGACTTATAAGTCCGAAGCTAGGTGTGCGGAAGGGAACTATTCAGATGGTGCCTGTACCTATACGCAGTAAAATTGATAATTATGCCCAGGTCTTGGTCTCTATTCAGGAACAATCCATGGCGGAGCAACTGTCAACGCAAAATCAGTTTAAGGGAGCCGCATTGTCCATGGCAAAGATGACAGCTTTACTTGCCCATGAAATTAAAAACCCCCTTGCAGGTATCAAGGGAGCTGCGCAGCTATTGGAATTAGATCTGCCAGCAGAATATCGCGAACTTATTGGTATGATCGTTGACGAAACAGATCGTATTTCCTCATTACTCAGCAGAATTGAAACCATGTCAGCTGATACTCCGTTAAAAATTACAGATGTAAATATTCACGAGGTGCTAGACCATTGTATTCGCATTACAAAAGCGTCTTTTGGTCGTCATCTTCAGATTGTCCGGCGTTATGACCCTTCTTTGCCCAATGTCAGGGCAGACAGGGAGTTGTTAGTGCAATGTTTTCTAAATCTGTTTAAAAATGCTGCAGAAGCAACAAATGATGGTGATGAATTAGTCTTGGGAACTTCTTATTCTATGACTAGATACATATCCAGCTTGCCTGACGGCAAGCGTGTTCATCTACCCCTTCAGATTGAAATTGAAGATACCGGCATAGGCATTCCTGAAGAGCTGTCAGAGCATGTTTTTGAGCCATTCATTTCGACTAAATCTCGCGGATCTGGTCTTGGGTTAGCAATGGTGGCTAGCGTTATCGCTGACCATGGAGGTGCGATTACCCATCAGCGCAGGCATCAAAGAACTTGTTTTAGTATTAATCTTCCTTTTTTGAATGTGACAGACCCTGACAGTGCTTTGCAGAGTAGCTCACGCGCAACAGAAGTTACTTCTTCTTTAGGTGAGATGAGTTGATTAGACGTATTCCGCAAATCCTTGTTGCAGATGATGATCGTACGGTCAGGACTGTGATCTCTCATGCGCTGAGCAAGCAAGGTTACCAGGTTGGTGCAGCGACATCAGTAGCTGGGTTATGGGATATGGCGACAACAGGACGCGGTGACGTCCTTATAACAGATGTCAACTTTCCCGATGGCGATGCGCTTGATTTGTTGCCGCGACTGCAAGCCAAACGTCCTGACCTGGTTATAATCGTGATGAGTGCACAAGCCAATCTTCTGACTGCGATTAAGACGCAACAAAGAGGTGTTTTTGACTACCTGCCAAAACCTTTTGAACTGCGTCAATTGCTGGATGTGATGTCGCGCGCTGTTTCAGATGAGAGAGAAGGGAAATCATCTAACACACCAGCCGCAACACTGCCAGAGCAGATTCCTTCGCCATTATTGGGCAAATCGCCGGCAATGCAGGTTACATTTAAATTACTCAGTCGTATTGCCACCCAGTCTGTGCCTGTATTAATTAAAGCAGAATCTGGTTCCAGAAAACAGACTGTAGCCCAGACCCTACATGAGATGAGCCATTTGTCCTCTGCCAGCTTTGAAACTGCAGACCTGTCCTGTGTTGAGACGGAACGACATGCCGAATTGTTGTTTGGAGCAAGAGGGCTCTTCACACGAACATCAGTTGGCACATTGTTTTTAAATAATATTGAGTATTTGTCTGCTGCAGCCCAGAAGTTTCTTGTTCAATTTCTTGTTACTGGTGCCTCAAACGTCTCTCTGCAGCCAGCTCAGCATGACCATATGCGTCTTGCCTGCGGCACATCAACAGACTTAAAACAGCAAGTCAGCAATGGAGCGTTCAGGGAAGATCTATTTTTTGAATTATCAGTGGCTGAGCTTGAACTTCCCCCTCTTCGGAAAAGACAGGAAGATATCCCGCTTTTGAGCAACTGGTATTGTGATCAACTGAACGAACAGTTTCAGACTGACCGGCACTTCTCATCAGAAGCGGTCACCTGTCTACAAAGCTATCATTGGCCTGGAAATGTAAGAGAATTTGAGGCCATGTTGAAACGATTATTCATTTCGACAACTGGACGTCAGATTTCTTTAGCAATTGTGGAAAAAGAGCTTGAAAAATCATTATGGGTCAATCAAAAGGCTCCATTGGAAGTGCCAAAGCCATCAGAGAATCTGTCTCATGCAATTGAAAGACACCTTGTCCACTATTTCAGGGCTCTAGGTGAGGATGAACCAGTTTCTGGCCTTCATGGCCGGATTTTGGCAGAGGTGGAGCGGCCTCTTATTCTGGCAACGCTGCATCATACCTCGGGAAATCAAATAAAGGCTGCGGCTATGTTGGGTGTGAACCGAAATACCTTGCGAAAAAAGATCAGAGAGTTGAAAATTTCAACAAATCGCGCTGAATACAGATAATTCATGCAGTTATTCGATGGACTGTTCGTGAAACAGGAAAACATAAATGTCTAATTCACTTGATTCCGAAACTAGCACTGTGTCTGCGTACAAACCAGGGAAGAAAGTATCTGTCCTAGATGAGGATATGATTCCACAGAAAAACATTTGGCGCTTTTTTAGCGGCGATCGGCTTGCCTATCTTGTGATAATTGTTGCGGTTGGTTTGGGTATTAAAGTCTTTTTCGTGTTATCAAGAGTTACTGATATCAATACCCAATCTGAACTTCTAGTCCTTAGCTTTCTGATTGCGATGAGCTTTCTGTTGTTGCTCATGTTTTTTGTCGGCAGACAATTGCTGCGATTGTGGCGTGAACGAAGTAGGCGCGATACCGGCTCTCAGTTACATCTTCGGTTAGCTTTATTATTTGGAGGTATCACAGCTATACCAGCGATCTTAGTGGCAATGTTTGCTGTGTCCATAATTGATTATTCATTACGCGGTTGGTTCGCGGAGAGGATTTCAACAGCCGTAAATGAATCTGTTGAGGTTGCCAGCGCTTACTTTGAGGAACATTCTCGATCTGTGCGTGGCCAGATACTGGCCATGGCGAATGACTTAAACCGTGAAGCATCACGTCTAGCGCGTAACCCGAACCAATTTAATGATTATATTTCCAATCAGACTGCGCTGCGTAATTTGTCAGAGGCTGTTATTATTGACGGGACAGGTCAGATTCTTGCTAAATCACAATTTGCATTCTCATTGGCCTTTTCAGGGATTGATGATGAGCTTGTGGCAAGAGCCAGAGAAGGCGAAGTTGTTATTATTACATCAAAAGAGAACAATAAGCTCCAGGCCATTATGAAGCTGAACAGTTTTGTTGATGCTTATCTTCTAGCTGGACGATTTATCGATGCAGATGTGATTGATGCGTTGAACCGCACCCGTGTGGCAGCTGATGATTATCAATCGCTATCGTTACGCCAATTTGATTTACAGATTTCGCTTGCTGTAATGTTTGGTGTGGTAGCTTTGATGCTCTTGCTGGCGTCTATCTGGGTCGGTCTAAATCTGGCCACATCCATCGCCGGACCATTGGTTAGAGTCATGACGGTTGCTGAGCAGGTGCGAAGTGGTAATTTTAAAGGGCGTGTGCCTGAGAGTGATGATGTCGATGAGCTGTCGAGATTGGGGGCTAGTTTCAACAGGATGCTTGATGATGTATCCAGTAGCCGTGAGCAGCTTGTGCAGGCGAACCGTCAATTAGATGCGCGGCGTGAATTTACTGAAGCAGTGTTAGGGGGAGTGTCTTCAGGTGTGATAGGACTCGACCATCAGGGAAAAATAACACTTCCTAATCAGGCAGCTTGCGAGCTTTTGGAGAAACGTTTTGATGAACTTTATGGTCACGAGTTGACAGGTATCCAGCCTGCATTTGCCCCTCTATTTGAATATATTGATCAAAGAAGACGTATCCATCCAGAATTTCAGATTGATATGCAGATTGGCCGCCGAAAAGTTATTCTGCGCACACGAGTAACTTCTGAGAGAGTTGATGGGAGGCTTGTTGGTTATGTTGTTACATTTGATGATGTAACTGACTTTTTGTCTGCGCAAAGAAAAGCGGCTTGGGCTGATGTTGCAAGGCGCATTGCCCATGAAATAAAAAATCCACTTACGCCAATAGCTTTAGCAACCGATCGTTTGCAAAAAAAATATCGACCTTCAGATGAGGATGATGCTGAAAAATTCGATGACTATGTATCCATTATTTCACGACAGGTAAATGATATTGGCCGCATGGTTGAAGAATTTTCACAGTTCGCTCGGATGCCAGCCCCTGTATTAAAGAAGCTTGATGCTCGCAAATTGCTCATAGAACAAAAATTGTTGCTCGACCCAAATAGCCAGATTTCTCTGGATGTTGATTTGCCGGAAGATAATGCCCCTGTATACATATCCGCTGATGCTGGTCTCATGAGACAAGTGATTACTAATCTGACAAAAAATTCAGTTGAAAATATGCAGGACAATAATATTACTGTTCCAAAAATAAAACTCTCGCTGCGAGCTACTGATGAAAGAGCAGAGATTGAAGTTCGGGATTACGGCTCTGGCTTTCCTGGTGAAGATACAAGCATGTTTCTGGAACCTTATGTCACGAAACGTGAAAAAGGCACGGGTCTAGGTCTTGCTATTGCTCAGAAGATCATCTCAGATCATTCCGGTGAAATAAGGCTGGATAATCACCCTGAAGTAGGTGCCGTCGTTACGCTGTTCATGCCTCTGGCAGGAGTTTTAGAGTGATGAATGACGAAATTCTTGTTGTTGATGATGAGCCTGATATTCGCTCCCTTATCAGCCTGACTCTTGAAGATGAAGGGTTTTTAACGATCCAGGCAGCTAATGCGCAGGATGCCCGTTCAATAATTGCCTCACGCCCGCCATCATGTGTGATTTTGGATATTTGGATGCGCGATTCAGATATGGACGGTATCGATATCCTAAAGTGGGTTCAAGAACTTTATCCTGAGGTACCGGTTTTGATGATTTCAGGGCATGGTAATATTGAAACAGCTGTTCAAGCGTTGAAGTTTGGTGCACATGATTTTATAGAGAAGCCATTCAAGACAGAGCGTTTGTTATTAACTGTCAAGCGTGCTTTACAGCAAAGACGTTTGGCGCGTGAAAATGCTGAACTGAGAGCAAGTAGTGGGCGAACATCACCGCAAAGGCTTATTGGTCAGTCATCTGTAGTGAAGCAATTGCAGCAGGCAATTGAGCGTGTGGCTCCAACAGCAAGCCGGGTCTTGATAACAGGCACCTCCGGTTCAGGAAAAGAGCTTGTCGCCCGTTTGATTCATGAACAGTCTGAAAGAAAAGATGGTCCGTTTATTGTTGCCAACTGCGCAAGATTGAACACAACACAAGCCGCTATGGAATTATTTGGCTCTGAAGGTCTGCAGTCAGGCCGCCGCGTGATTGGATTGTTTGAGCAAGCGCATCGCGGCACGCTGTATTTTGACGAGATCTGTGATTTACCTGCAGATATTCAGAGCCAGTTGGTACGCACTGTTGCAGAGCAGACATTTAGACGGGTTGGCGGGAATACAGAAGTAACAACAGATGTACGAATAATTTCTGCGTCCAGCCGGGACTTACAGGCTGCCATTTCTGAGCATCGATTGCGTGAGGATTTGTATTACCGACTCGGAGTGATTTCACTGGTTGTACCCGCTTTATCTTCCCGTCGTGAGGATATTGGAGCCTTGGCACGTTATTTTGTTTCAGAATTTGCTAAACAGCTGGGCACATCGCCGATAAAGCTGGGTGAAGATTTGTTGAATGCTATGCGGGCTTATGACTGGCCAGGCTCTGTTAGGCAATTGCGTAACGTTATTGAGACCCTAATGATTATTGCTGATAAATCATCCGATGAACCGTTGAGCGCAGACTCGCTGCCAAAGGAGGTGATCGCAGGCGCTGGTCAGGATGTGAATGCGGTTCTTGACCAAAGTTTATCACTGCCCTTGCGTGAGGCCAGAGAAGCATTTGAGCGGGAATACATGCGCTCTCAATTAGAGAAATTTGAGGGAAATGTGTCGCAGATGGCAAAATTTGTTGGTATGGAGCGTTCCGCCTTGCATCGTAAATTAAAGACCTTAGGCCTGCAGGCACCTTAGATATTAGTATAATTAGGCTTGCTCTGAAATTTAAAATGAATAGAGTGTGGTTGCATCACTTCAGTTTTTATCCATTTAATTAAGTGAAGAAAAGTGAAGAGTTTCCAAGCTGAACGCCTTGCGATTATGATTATGCTGATGATATGACAGGCTGAAAAGAGAGACTTCATGAAAATTGTTATTTGTGGGGCAGGGATTGTCGGCAGCGCGATTGCGCGCCACTTAGCCGCAGAGCAGAATGACGTTACCGTGATCGACGCTGATCCTGACAAAATTCAACGGATTATTGAAGTTGCTGATGTTGGAGCTGTAACAGGTGTTGCTTCGCATCCAGATATGCTCGAACAAGCGGGCACGGCGGATGCAAAACTTTTAATTGCAGTGACAGAATCTGACGAAGTAAATATGGCGGCCTGCCAAGTCGCCTACACAATTTTTCAAACCCCGACTAGAATTGCGCGGATCAGGTCACGTGCTTATCTAGATCCTGGCGTTAAGTCTCTTTACGGACCTGAACATCTGCCTATCGACCACATTATTTCGCCCGAAGTTGAGGTATCCGCCGCCGCCGCGCGTCAATTGCAACTACCAGGTGCGTTTGACGTAAAAGATATGGTGAAGGGAAAAATTAGGCTCATTGGCGTTTTATGCCGTGAAAACTGTCCAATTTTGGCGACCCCAATCCGACACCTTACTGGTTTGTTTCCTGGTCTATCGATGACGATTATTGCTATTATCCGAGGGAATGAAGTTATTGTGCCTAGAGACGGTACAGATATGATGCAACCTGAAGACAGGGTTTATTTTGTCTGTGACGCTGAACATACTGATAGAGCGATGGCAAGCTTTGGCCATACCGAAAAGGAAGCCCATTCAGTTGTCATTGCCGGCGGCGGCAATATTGGCATTTTGCTTGCGCAGGATATCGAAGCAAACTCAAGCAACACATTATGCCATGTGATTGAAAAGGATAAAGGGCAGGCTCGCTTAATAGCAGAAAAATTACAACAAACGGCTGTTACCTGTGGCAACTCATTGGAAGCTGATATCCTGACCGAAGCCGGCGTGGGAGGAACAGATACTTTTGTGGCAGTTTCAAACGATGATGAAGTTAATATACTATCGGCGTTGCTAGCCAAAAGAATGGGAGCACGTCATACAGTCGCTCTGGTTAATATGCCTCAATTTGTGCCCTTGATAAGCGCACTTGGTGTTGATGCGATTATTAACCCGCCAATGATTACGGTATCATCAATTCTTGAACATGTTAGGCGTGGGCGCATTTTGGATGTTCATTCTGTTGTCGAAGAGCTAGGTGAGGTTCTAGAAGCAGAAGCACTTTCCACATCACCCCTAGTTGGCATGCCTTTGCGAAAAGCTCGAATACCCAAAGGGATCGCTATTGGGGCAATTCTTCGTC
>DEBO01000181.1:0-1031 GCA_002348585.1 Alphaproteobacteria bacterium UBA2954
GATTGCAACGCTGAACAGCGGCGGGGCAGGACAGGAGACATCACAAATAAATACTCATGCCAAAAAATAATAATTTCAGGCTTGCCTTTGCGTAGACGTGATTTCAATTCTGTCCGACCTTGATGTGACCACCGTAATGTGACCACCAACAGACCCATCATTGCCGCTAGAATGAGGCTTAGAAAAAAAGAACCTGCAACGGTTCGGATCAGGCTTTTTAACATAATTCACAACATTCAGCTGCAGTGCATTATAAATTTGGTGATCGGTCTCTTCAAAAGCAGACTTGTTGCTACCAGGCCTATGTAATGCGTAACTTTTCAGACTTATCCTAAAGACAACGGAGCTTTATGTCTATACAGCCAGATTGGCTACATGGTAAATAAGCGGTATGAAAACAGCTGTCCTTATTTACGTTTGCTTAACGGGTTCCTATCATGCTCAGCCGTAATGATAAGGTCATTATCAAGCGGTTCTGGCGTGACTGGGTTGTTTGCTACAAGCAGCGCCTGGTGCTGGTCTTTCTGCTTATGGTTCTTGTTGCGGCAACAGGTGGTGCTTATCCGGCCTTAATCCGGCACGTGTTTGATGTGCTGGCAGCAGGTCCGGAACGCAATGCCTCTGCAGATGCCCTCATCAATCTGGATGATCCGTTTGTTCTTATTCCGCTTGCGATTATTTGTTTAGCTTCTGTAAAGGGGGTGGCAATGTATTTTCAGGTACTGAGTGTGAATAGCTTAGCCCTGAAGGTCACCACCGATATTCAGAAAGCTATGGCCCATCGTCTTATAGATGCTGATCTGGCCACTGTAATGGCTGAACCAGCAGGAGCGTTTGTCTCACGTATTATGAATGATTTGAATCTTGTCAGGGAAGCCTTTGTCCGGCTGGCTAATAACCTGGTTAGAGACGTGCTAACAATTTTTGTCATGGTTGGGGTCATGTTCTGGTTCAGCTGGCTGTTGTCCGTTTTGGTTTTAGCGGTTTACCCCCTTGCAATGCGGCCCATCATTCAGATTGGAAATCGGCAG
>DEBO01000181.1:1376-1522 GCA_002348585.1 Alphaproteobacteria bacterium UBA2954
GGTGCTTTGCAGGAACATATGGAAACTGTCACCTCATTGCTGGCGGAAATTCTGCAGGGTGTGCGCATGGTCAAAGCCTATCAGCTGGAAGCCGCAGAAAAGACCAGAAGTGCGCGCGCATTTGACGGCTTATATGAACGCCTTGT
>DEBO01000181.1:1835-2423 GCA_002348585.1 Alphaproteobacteria bacterium UBA2954
CGGCTTATATGAACGCCTTGTTAATCTTCTGGCCGGGCGGGCCCGTATTGACCCAATCCTTGAGGTGCTAGGTGGATTTGCTGTTGCCGGTGTTATTGGTGTGGCGGCTTGGCAGGTGTCAAATGGCCAGTTGCAGATCGGCGATGTTGTTGGCTTCATTACCGCTCTTTTATTGTTGGTTCAGCCTGTGCGGGCAATTGGCACATTAAATGCGATCACCCAAGAAGGCCTTGCTGCCACAGCGCGGGTGTTTGCTCTGCTTGATCAGCGTGCGCATATTAATGACCCGCCTCAGCCTGCACGCCTGCAAAATATTAAGGGGGAGCTGTGCTTTAAAAAGGTCAGCTTTGCTTATCAAGACGCTGCCATTCTGGATAAAATATCCTTTACAGTTGCTCCAGGACAGACAGTGGCACTCGTTGGGCCAAGTGGCAGTGGCAAATCAACAATTATAAATCTTTTGCCGCGGTTTTATGATCCATCTGGAGGCCAGATCACAATCGATGGCGTATCCATCTCTCAGTTCTCTCTCTCTGATTTGCGAGACCATATCGCTCTGGTATCTCAGGAAGCTGTTCTGTTCGATGA
>DEBO01000181.1:2752-3053 GCA_002348585.1 Alphaproteobacteria bacterium UBA2954
ACGGTTGCGGCCAATATTGGATTTGGGCGTCAGAGGGCAACAGATAAGGACATCAGAATAGCGGCAAAGTCAGCCGCTGCAGCTGAATTTATTGACAAGCTGCCAGATACTTACGCCACAGCTGTTGGTGCAGGTGGAAATAAATTATCCGGCGGGCAGCGTCAGCGTATTGCCATTGCAAGAGCTATGCTGAAAGACGCACCGATTTTGCTTCTTGATGAAGCTACAAGCTCACTTGATGCCCAGTCTGAACAGTTGGTTCAAGAAGCGCTTGATAGGCTGTCATCCGGCCGGACAACGC
>DEBO01000123.1:0-2319 GCA_002348585.1 Alphaproteobacteria bacterium UBA2954
ACAAATTTTGAATTTTTGGCGAGACTTGCACTTGAATTTAGACTAGCTAGTGTCGTCATTGCTGATAAGACATATTACAAACAACTGAAAGATTGCCTTTCGGGAACAGGAATTGAAGTTCATGCAGGTGAGCAAGCCTTATGTGCTCTTGCCTCAGTCCCCGTTGCTGCATTTGTTCGTTGCCAACTTGTCTACAGTGAAATAGCTGAGCTGGTCGACCGAGCCTTGGATCGATTTTTGGCTGTAGCTGCAAAAAAACACTTGATGATGTTATGGGCCTTGATTGAGAGGTCCGAAATCAAATGTCCGAATTAAAGAAAGACTTTTAAGATACTGTTAAAGGCATAAAAATTGCTGTAGACACAGATACGTAAAGTAAACATGAGTGTTTCTTCTTATATTTAACCTTTCGCTAAGGCTAACAGCTGTGGATTATATCTTTGCATTCCTTGCCATTCTAACTCCTGTCGTCTTCATCCACGAAATGGGACATTATTGGGTTGCCCGTAAATCAGGTGTTGTTGTTGAGGTTTTTTCAATAGGATTTGGACCAGAGTTATTCGCGCGGGTTGATAAACAGGGTACTAGATGGCGCATAGCTGCACTACCCTTAGGTGGTTATGTAAAGATGCGTGGTGATGAAAATCAAACTAGTTTTCCAGCAACAGGCTCCGCAGCGATTGCAGGGAGCTTTTCTGCGTCATCAGTTTGGGCCAGAATGGCTATTGTTGCTGCGGGGCCAGCAGCCAATTTTCTTTTTGGGATTTTGTTGTTTGCCGGAATTTACATGGGAGTTGGGAAAGCCTTTATCCCGGCTGTTATTGGTGAGGTTATTGACGGCAGCCCGGCTCAGGAGGCAGGTTTGAAAACAGGCGACAAAGTTTTGTTTGTTGATGGTGTTAAAATTGATAATTTTAACACACTTCGAACTATTGTATTTGAAAATCCGGAACGTCCTCTGATTTTTGAAATTGAGCGGCTAGAGACGCTGAAATCATTAACCGTAATACCGCGCTCTGTCTATTCTGAGAGTTTGAAAGTAAATTTTGGTCAATTAGGTGTGAAATCAAGTGAAGGTGAATTCAGACGACTTGGAATATCAGAATCAATTCTCAATGCGTCATCTGATACTGTGCAGATGACTTACATGATGGTTCGTGGGTTAACTCGCCTTGTCACCGGTCAAGCAAATGAAGGTGAAATTGGCGGGCCTGTAAGGATTGCAGAATTTTCAGCCGATGCTGCGCGCCAGGGTATTGTTGGTTTCCTGATTTTTATGGCTTTGATTTCTATAAACCTAGGCCTTGTGAATTTGCTCCCAATCCCTGCTCTTGATGGGGGGCATCTGTTGTTTTTTGCAATAGAAGCGATTATAGGACGGCCCCTTCCTGAAGCGTTTCAGGCTGTCCTAATGCGGGGGGGAATTGCTTTGCTGCTGGCATTGATGATTTGTGTAACAGTTTATGATATCATGCGACAATTTTCTTAGGCATTTAAGCAGTCCTCAAATGTGGCGTATTGTTAACTACACAATTCGTTTTCAATTTGGTTATAATGGCGGAAATCGATGAGATTTAAGGCTGATAAAATCATGATAAAATTCAAAAACGTGATATGTTTGTGCTTTTTATTTGTCAGTGTGCTCACCTCTTCAATGACGTTGGCACAGGTGAATACAGAAGACCGTTTCCGGCTTGGATCAATTGAAATACAAGGCAATGAGCGTGTAACTGATGGCACAGTTCTGGCCTATCTTCCTGCTCAGGTTGGCGATGAAATTACTTTGGCAATTTTAGATCGGTTTATATCCATTTTATTCGCAACCAATCTTTTCAGCGATGTTTCTATCTCCCGCGATGAAAATGATGTTGTGATCTCGGTTCGGGAAAATCCGATCATCAACAGGATCACTATTGAGGGGAATGATGTTCTTACTGATGAGAAACTGCTTGAAGAGCTAGACATCCAGCCAAGACGTGTCTACACCCGTGATATTGCTATAAACTCGACGAAAAAACTTCTTGATATATACAGATTGTCTGGTCGATTTGCCGCAGAAGTTGTCCCTAAAGTCATTCGTTTGGAAAACAACCGTATTGATCTTATCTTTGAGGTCGATGAAGGTGAGCTCATAAAAATTGAATCAATCCGATTCATAGGCAACGAGGCCTTTTCTGACTTTGCACTCAGACAAGTGATTTCAAGCCGAAAACGTCGCTGGTGGGCATTTATGTCAGGTATGGATAAATACGACCCTTCGCGTCTTGATTATGATGTTCGCCTTTTGCGTCAGTTCTATTTGTCTAGGGGGTATGCAGA
>DEBO01000123.1:2722-9811 GCA_002348585.1 Alphaproteobacteria bacterium UBA2954
CGGAAGGCCCGCGTTTTAAATTTGGTAACATTTCCATTGAGTCTGAGATTGAAAATCTTAACCTTCAGGAACTACTCGACGTTGTATCTGCTGAACGAAATGAATGGTATGATTCACGAGTGATTGAAGAAGGCCTGCTTAATATCACAAACGAGCTTGGCAATATTGGATATGCTTTCGTGAATGTAGTTCCTGAAGCAACAACATCTGAGGATAAAAAGTATGTAAATGTCCTGATCCGCATTGGCACAGCTCGAAAAAACTTTATTGAACGCATAGATTTTGTCAATAATACGCGGACGCTGGATAGTGTAATCCGACGTGAAATGGAAATCATTGAGGGCGACCCGTTTAATAGGCTAAAAATTGAAAGATCGCTTCGCAACATAAGAGGTTTAGGTTATTTTAGAAATGTTGACGTTGAGACCCTGCCTGGAAGCGCAGCCGATTCGGGCATTATGCGTATAAAAGTTGAGGAGCAGCCTACTGGTGATTTTTCAGTGGGTGTGGGCTATTCAAGTATTGAAAAAGGAACAGTCACGCTTGGGTTGAATGAGAAAAATTTTCTTGGCTCAGGCCGATCTGTGAAACTTTCAGCCTCCGTCTCAGATACTGCTGCAGATTATCGAATAGGTCTTACTGAGCCGTATTTTCTTAATCGAAATTTGAGTGGAAGTTTTGAGGTGTTTAACGAAGACGTTCAAGCAGACACAGTGGATATAGAGAGAACAGGGTTATCAACATCAGTGTATTTTGGCGCGGCTGATGATTATTATCATCGCGTTGGCTATGATCTAGCAAAAAACTCAACCACACAGAAAAGTTCCGAAGCGACATCTCTTACTGGAGAGGAAAATAAGTCACTAACTTCATCATCAGTTCGCTACACCCTGGGCAGGAGAACCCTTGACAACAGATATGACCCTACTGAGGGCAGTTTGTTTGAGATTACAGAGGAGTATTCGGGGCTGGGCGGCGATGTTAATTTCCTAAAAACCCGGTTTCGCTCTGCATATTATAAACCTTTCGCGTTTCGTAAATATGTTCTTGGGCTCAGAGGTGAGATAGGCTATGTGGACGGCCTCGGTGATAAAATTTCACAGAGTGCACGTTTTAACCTTGGAGGTCGGCGGTTACGTGGCTTTGATGCCGGGGGTGTTGGTCCACGTGATATCGGATCTGGCTCTGCAGTAGGGGGCAATAAGATTTATTCAGGTTCAGTTGAAATTCTTTCTAGTCTGGGTCTCAGCGATGATCTGGGAATGCGCTGGACAGTTTTCTCTGATTTCGGCTCTGTTTGGGATACCGATTACCCAGATGGTGTGACTAAGCCAAATGATAACTCTATGCGTCAGACGCTGGGTGTGGGTTTGCTATGGGACACTGCTATAGGCCCACTCACCTTCTTTTGGGCTGATCCACTCAGTCAAGAAAGTCATGACAAAACGAGACGATTCCAGTTTAATATTGGCACACGTTTTTAAAGAGGAGCCAGACGCTGAAACAAGTTGCATTAAAACGGGCATTAATTATTTTTTTAACTGCCCTTTTTTCAATAGCTGCACTTGGCACTTTTGCCCAACAGGCTGATGAAAGTGATGAAACCAATTTTTCCGTTGAACGTGTTGGTATAATTGATCTAAGTGAAGTACTGCGGCAGTCGCAAGCAACCATAAATGTGCGTGATCTTTTGGACGAAAAACGTTCAGAATTTCAAGAACAGTTCGCGGCACGTGAAGTTGAGTTATTGTCTCGCGAAAAATCTCTTAAAAGTAAGCGGGATATTTTGTCTAAAGAGGCATATGAAGCTGAAGTAAGGTTGTTTCAGGATGAGGTTGCAAAAGTTCAACGCGAAATCCAGCAGAAGCGAAAATCATTGGATAATGCATTTCAGCAAGCGCAAGATAAGCTGCGGAATCTTGCCATTGAAATAGTTGGTGACATAGCCAAAGAACAAAAGCTTGATCTCGTTGCTAACAGAAGCAATGTGTTAGTGTTCCGTAATCAGCTCGATTTGACCAATATTGTTTTGGCCCGTCTTAATGAGCGTACCAAGGATGCGCGCTTAGAAGTCAAAGAAGTGACATCACCAACGACAACACAATAAGTTTTCGAGGATAGAAAAAATAGTGACCACAATTCCGGAGCATCTAAAATTTGATCGCTCAATAACAGTCGCAGACCTTGTCAGCCAGTTTAACCTGCTTTTGCTCGCTGGTCGCTCAGATGAATTACTTACTCATGTCAGCAGTCCACAAGCGGCTGTGGCTGGGAGTTTTATATCTCTTTATCAAGATAAGGCAGTCGCCGATTTGCCTGTTGGAAAAGCATTTATTTGTCTCACAAACAATATTATTGGCGATAGTCTTAAGCGAAGCCATCCTGAAGCAACTTTGCTAGTATGTGATAACCCCCGCCGAATGAGTGCGCAAATCTTAACAGAGTTTTTCTGTTCTGATGAAAGCTTGGACAAATTTGTTTCAGAAACAGCGATAATTGACCCTTCATCGTTCATACATCCTGATGCTTTGGTTGGTCCCTACGCTGTAGTAGGTCCGGAATGTCATATTGGTCCTGGTGCTGTCATTGGCGCGCATGCGGTTCTTGAGCGCAAGGTTGTCCTCGCTGAAAATTGCAGAGTTTCTGCAAATTGTTGGCTTGCAAACACGATTTTTGGGGAATCTGTAGAATTAGGACCGAATTCAGTTGTTGGAAAGCGCGGATTTGGATTTGATGGGCAGGGACCTGATGCACAACTAATTCCTCACCTAGGGCGAGTTTTGATTGGTAAGGGTTGTGATATTGGTTCTGGCGTTTCTATTGACAGAGGCGTTATCAATGACACCTGTATCGGTTCGCATGTGATGATAGATAATCTGGTTCATATAGCCCATAATGTCTGTATTGGGGACAATACTATTATCCTGGGTCAGGTTGGAATCGCAGGAAGCGTCACGGTTGAGGCAAATTGTGTGATTGGTGGTCAGGCCGGTATTGCTGATCACGTTCATTTGTGCGAGGGAGTGATTGTGGCGTCAAAATCTGGTGTCACTAAAAACATATCTAAGCCAGGAACATATGCAGGTTTTCCTGCTGAACCTGCCCGTGGTTTTTGGGCTCAGCAAGCAGCACTTCGACGTTTGACTAGAAAGGCAAAGAAGGCAAAGTGAAATGCAGTTAAATTAGGGATTATTTGTAAAAATGAACAATGAAAACGAAGTTTTAGAGTATACTGATATTGAAAAATTGATACCCCATCGAGCTCCATTTCTACTTATCGATAAACTGATAAATGCTGTGCCTGGTGAATCGGCAACAGGGATAAAAGCTGTCAGTGGAGGCGAGTCCTATTTTGCAGGCCATTTTCCTGGTAATCCTGTCATGCCCGGGGTTCTGATTGTAGAGGCCATGGCGCAGGTTGCGGCTTGTGTGGCCTCGCTCACGCTGAAAGATGACCAGAAAGACACACTTGTTTTTTTTGCAACCATTGATAAAACAAGGTTTCGTAAGCCTGTGCGGCCTGGTGACTTGCTAATACTTGATGTGCAAAAGACAGCCTCAAAGGCAAATCTGTGGAAATTTTCCGCTAAGGCAAATGTAGATTCGAAAATTGTCGCACAGGCAGAATTCTCAGCCATGATTGTTGAGGATGACAGGTAAGAAAAGCGATGCAAGAAATGATTCATCAGACAGCCGTCATATCAGCAAAGGCTGTTATCGGACAAAATGTGCGCATAGGGGCATATTGCGTGATTGGCGATAAGGTAAATCTGGGAGATAATGTCACGCTGCATAGCCATGTTGTGATAGACGGCAATACTTCTGTTGGCGAGAATTGTGAGGTGTTTCCTTTTGCAGCTCTAGGTCTTGCGCCTCAGCATACGCGATATGATGGTGAAGATTCGCAACTCATAATTGGCAAAAATAATGTCATACGCGAATATGTGACCTTCCATCCAGGAACGGCTGTTGGTCATATGAAAACTGTTATCGGTGATGGTAATCTATTTTATGTGGGCTCGCATATTGCTCATGACTGCACTGTTGGAAATGATGTAATTCTGGCCAATCATGTGAATGTTGGCGGTCATGTGGATATCGGCGACTATGCCTATTTTGGTGGCAATTCTGCTGTACATCCATTTATTCGTATTGGGAGCCATTCAATTATTGGTGGCGGCACAGCTGTTACTGCTGATGTAATTCCTTTTGGACTTGCCTCTGGTCCACGCGCAGCTCTGCATGGGCTGAATCTAGTTGGCCTGCGGAGGCGCGGTTTCAGCACTGCGCAGATTTCAGCTGTGCGGGGGGCCTATAGACAGCTTTTTGTGCAGGATGGCTTGTTTGCTGATAAGCTCAATCAGCTGAAGGTAGAGCAGGGCAATCATGAAATGGTATCTCTTTTGATCAGATTTATTGAGGAAGGCCAGGATAGGAACCTTTGTCAGCCCCAAAAATAGAAGATAGACATAGGAGTGGGAAATAGGACGACTTGGCATTATTGCGGCCCAAGGCCCCCTGCCGTTACATTTAGCACAGGCTGCGCGCGGCAAAGGTGAGGAGCCTTATATTATACGTTTAAAAGGGCAATGTGACTGCTTGTTTGAGGGGTTTGAAAGCGTTTGTTTGCCTGTAGGTAAAGTTGGTGCAGTTATTTCCAGCTTAAAGCAAGTGGAATGTGATAAAGTTGCTTTGGTGGGACAATTTAAGCGGCCAGCTTTTGCCGATATCAGCTTTGATAAGTCCGCCCTCACCTTGATGGGCAGGCTGATGTTGACAGGTGACGATGCTGCCTTGAGGGTTGTTGCCGCCTATTTTGATGAACAGAACATCGCAGTTGTCTCAAATGCTGAATATTTGCCCCAGCAAGTATTGCCTCTGTTTTACCGCACTCAAAGGCAATTTAGCGCAGGTGAGGGTGACGCAGCAAAACATGCCCGGACAGTCCTGGACAGCCTAGGGAAACTTGATATCGGTCAATCTGTCATTGTTCAGCAGAAGCGTGTCCTGGCAATTGAAGGTGCTGAGGGCACGAATGAGATGATTGCGCGAACTGCTGAACTGATAGACAAATCACAACCTGACACTGTTTTTGTGAAGATGGCAAAGTCAGGTCAGGATATTGCCCTTGATATGCCGGTTTTTGGTCTGGAAACTCTTTCATATCTGGAAAAATCTGGCATCAAGACTGTTTGTCTTGAAGGAGAGAAGATCATGTTGGCGGACCCTTTGGATGTCATCAGTGCTGCTGCAGACAAGGCAGGCGTATCTATTTCTACCTTTGCCAGCCTGTCTGAGAAAGCAGATGACTAGCAAGCTGTTTATTCTGGCTGGAGAAGCATCTGGTGATGTGCTTGCAGCCCAGCTAATGCATGCTGTAGGAAAGGTAAAAGGCTCAGTTGCCTGGTCAGGCATGGGCGGGCCACATATGAAAGAAGCCGGCTTGACCTCTTCTGAGGAAATGGGCCAGCTGTCTATCATTGGTATTGGTGATGCATTGGCAGCACTACCGCGACTGTACCGACTTGCTGACAGGTTGATTGATCAGATCTTGGATACTCGGCCAGATATTGTGTTTACAGTCGATTCGAAAGCCTTTTCAGTGCGTTTTGCCAAACGTTTGCGTAAACGGCTTTCAGGTGAAGCCTGGCAACCCCAGCTTATCCACATGGTAGCCCCAACCATCTGGGCCTGGGGCGAATGGCGCAAAAAAGTTTTTGAGCAG
Source organism: Alphaproteobacteria bacterium UBA2954 (assembly GCA_002348585.1). Classification (GTDB taxonomy): domain Bacteria; phylum Pseudomonadota; class Alphaproteobacteria; order Puniceispirillales; family Puniceispirillaceae; genus JADHLI01. The sequence goes on from DEBO01000123.1 coordinate 8,448, forward strand.
ACATTTGATGGTCTATTATGCTTGTTTCCGTTTGAGCCAGAATTATTTGATCAAACTCAGTTGCAGGTAAAGTTTATAGGTCATCCGCAAACAGATTTACCGCTGCAAACAACCCCTATTGATTCTTGTAGTTATGATTTTACGTTGATGCCCGGAAGCCGCCACACTGAAGTAAAATATCATCTGCCTTTGATGTTAACAGTTTTGAAAAAACTACAGCATAAGCACGGCTGTCTGTCCGCCATATTGCCTGCTATTCCACATCTTTACGGCATGATTACTGAACAGGTCATTGCAACTGGGTTAGACCGAATGATAGCTGTGGAGAAAATCCCTGCAAGACAAGCCCTGAACCAGTCAAAAGCGTTCATTTCTGCATCTGGCACAGCTACGCTTGAAGCCGCACTGAGCGGCGTCCCGGGCATTGTGATATATCATTTAACACCATTAAACCGGCTTTTTGCGAAACTATTTTACAAACGTACAACTCCCGTATTGCCCGATCTTATATTGAACAGTCAGCATTACCCGTTTTTGCTGCCACCAAAACTGAATTCAGAAACGCTTTATTATGAGGCTACACAACTGATGAACGAGCTTGAGCGGCGGCATGCCGATATGGAGGCGCAGGCTAAACATCTCCACAATAAGCTTAAAGCAGGTAAAGGCCAGTTTTCTGAAAATCTGGCTACATGCTTAAAATCTATGCTCTAACGCTTTTCTAAGGTCACAAAATTTCGCTCTTCCGGGCCTGTGTAGAGCTGGCGTGGGCGACCAATCCGCTGTGTGTCGTCCTCAATCATCTCTTTCCACTGCGAGATCCAGCCGACCGTCCGTGCAACTGCGAACAAAACAGTGAACATTGATGTGGGGAAATTCATGGCTTTCAGGATAATGCCAGAATAGAAATCAACATTTGGGTACAGCTTTTTCTCAATGAAATACTGATCGCGTAAGGCCAATTCTTCTAATTCCATCGCCAATTCCAGAAGCGGATCATTTATCCCCATCTTTCCAAGGACTTCGTGACAGGATTTACGCAGAACCTGGGCCCGTGGGTCATAATTTTTATATACACGATGACCAAATCCAAATAACCGGAACGGGTCATCTTTGTCCTTTGCCCTATCTACAAAAGACGGGACATTCGACTTATTGCCAATTTCGTTCAGCATGTTTAGGACAGCTTCATTGGCCCCGCCGTGAGCTGGTCCCCATAAGGAGGCAATACCCGCAGCAATGCATGCAAAGGGATTGGCGCCTGAAGATCCAGCCAAACGGACTGTCGAAGTTGAGGCGTTTTGTTCATGGTCAGCATGCAGGATAAAGATTTTATCCATGGCATCTGCAACTACTGGGTCAAT
>DEBO01000053.1 GCA_002348585.1 Alphaproteobacteria bacterium UBA2954
GGATTCATCACCTGTTCCGCTGTCAGACTGGACAGATCATGCCCCTCAACCAAGGTACGGCGTAGGTCACCATCTGTAATAATGCCGCGCAGATCATCAGCTGCACCGACAAGAGCCAGCCCCAGCCGGCCTTCTGTCATAACTGCGACCACTTCGCTCATTAACATTTTCGGGCCAACAAACGGCAGATCATGGCTGCGCATGTGATCTTTCGCCGTGTGAAGAAGTTTTTTACCCAACTTGCCACCAGGATGAGTTGCGGCAAAGTCTGCCGGCCGGAACCCCCTCCTCTCCATCAGCGCAACGGCTAGCGCATCCCCCAGCACTAGCGCAGCAAGAGTGGAGGTGGTTGGAGCCAAATTCAGAGGGCAGGCTTCTTTGTCAATTGCAGCATCAAGGCAGATATCTGCTGCGCGTGCCATTGTTGAATCCACATTTCCCACCAGCGCAATTATGCGAACAGCCAGGCGTTTTAGGGCAGGCAACAGGCGGGTAATTTCTTCTGTTTCACCAGAATTGGAAATCAGGATGATCAGATCCCCCTTGCGCACAATACCCAGATCGCCATGCATGGCTTCTGCGGGATGCAAAAATACAGAAGGCGTTCCAGTAGAGGTTAGCGTGGCGGTAATCTTTGCACCAACAAGGCCTGATTTGCCCATACCGCAGACCACTACCGTACCGCTCATCCCTTCGAGAAGGTCAACGGCATCAGAAAAAGCGCTTCCAAGTTTGCCTTCGAGACTGTCCAAAGACGTCCGATAAGCAGCGAACATTTCAGTGACAACGTCAGGTGCGGTCATGTCAACTTTCCCCTTTTAATCTCTGCAACTGACGTTTTACATCAAATTTAAACACCAGAAATACGGTCTGTTTAGCACAAAAACCCAACAAAAAGCGATGCATTTTATGAAAATCAGCTGTCAAAATAAGCTTCAGCTGCGGCTATATCATCTGGCTGATTCACATTTGAGAACGGGTCTGGATGACCTGCAAAGTCTGCAATAGCTAACGAAAACCGGTCCGTAAAATCATCTATTTTACGCAGACCATCTTCAATCAATGCTGTTCTGAGGTCCTGCCGAATGCTGACGGGCCAGAGTCCAAAAACAGGATGACGCCGGCCAGATGAACGCGCCTGTGCCAGCGTGGCGTTCTCAGCAGTGCGGGCCTGCAAAAGCCTGAAGGCCAGGTCAGAGGAAATAAAAGGCGCATCAGTGGCACATGATAACAACAGATCGCATTCACAGCGGGATTGCGCCAGCCAGTCAAGACAGGAGAGAATACCTGCAAGCGGACCTGGCCAGTCAGGCAGACTGTCCGGAATGACGGGTAAACCAAAGCTTTCAAAGCGTGATAAATCCCCATTTGCGTTAATTACGCGCACTTTATGCAGGGCTGTCGCGGCAAGCTGACGATCAAGGATTGTCTGCCCTCCAATAGACAGAAGAGGTTTATCCTTGCCGCCCATGCGCCGTGCCTGTCCCCCAGCGAGAAACCCGACAGCGACGGTGTCCAGCGCTATCATCTATAGTTGTCCTGCTGGCTGGCCCGCTGGGCAGACGGCGTTTCTGCTGCGTGTGCAGCCTGTCTGTCAACTTCATTCGCATCGAAAATTATCCGCTGTTGGCCCGACAAAGCCACAAACCTTGACCCCTTGGCGCGGCCAATCAGGGTTAGGCCTGCCTGGCGGGCAAGGCGAACCCCGGCTTCGGTAAAGCCAGACCGCGATACCAACACAGAAATCCCCATCAGCACAGTTTTTATCACCATTTCAGAGGTCAGCCGCCCTGTGGTGTAGAACAGCTTATCCTCTGGGGGAATGTTATCCATGAACATATAGCCTGCGATTTTATCAACAGCATTGTGACGTCCGATATCCTCAACATAAATCAGCGGTTTGTCCGCTGTGCACAGCACACAGCCATGTATTGCGCCTGCTGTCAGATACAGGCTGGGCGCTGTGTTAATCGCTTTTGACAAATGCATAAATTGCCGTGTTGAAATTCGCATATCTGGATTCAGCTTGACCTTGCCGAACCTGTCCATAATATCCCCAAACACAGTGCCCTGCGCACAACCTGATGTTCTGATTTTCTTCTGCAACTTGGCTTCATAATTGGTTTCATGGGCCGTACGAACAATCACAATGGACAACTCTTCATCATAGTCAACCGCAGTTATCTTGTCGCCATGCTGCAGCATATTCTGATTATATAAAAAACCGACGGCCATCTGTTGCGGGCGATCCCCTAAGGTCATCGCGGTGACGATTTCCTGTCGGTTGAGGTAAATAGTCAGCGGCTTTTCAGTCACCACCGGCAAATCAATAGGCTGACCAGACGCATCTACACCCCGGAGCGAGGTGGTCAGCCCAGCAGCATGGGGATCTGGGGCAATATCAAAATCTGACATATGTCACGAGTTCCATTCTGGTGGAGTTTGGTCAGCTTTCTTCGTTCTTTTGTATGACCCTTCACTCATATGGAGCAAGAAAAAAGCTTAATGCTTTCCGCTTGGCGGGGGCTATGAAAATCTGGTCTGAACAGATAGTTTTGCTGTATAGATAAACCAAAGGAGCTATTTTCTGGCTTAAAAAGGATAAGATTGTCCCATGAAACTTCATTTTGCGGCCTCATCACATGCCGATTCGCAAAACCGGCTAACCCAGCTGACAAAGCGTTATGGGCAATTTGATGTTGAGGTTGCCGATATCATTGTTGTCCTGGGCGGTGATGGCCAGATGCTGCAGGCCATGCGGGACTCAATACGGCATAATCTGCCGCTTTTCGGCATGAATTGCGGCCGCGTGGGCTTTTTGATGAATGAGTTTAGCGCAGATGAATTGCCAGAACGCATCGCTGCCGCAGACAGAGCCGAAGTACATCCGCTGCGGATGTCAGCGACAACTGTATCCGGTCAGACCCATGAGGCTCTAGCAATCAATGAGGTGGCCCTGCTGCGGCAAACGCATAATGCTGCACATTGTGCTATTGACATCAACAGTAAGCGAGAGATGGAGATGCTAGTCTGTGACGGGGTTCTGGTTGCCACACCTGCCGGGTCTACAGCCTATAATCTGTCTGCACATGGGCCCATTTTACCTATCGGGGCAGAATTGCTGGCCCTGACACCTATTTCTGCTTTCCGGCCGCGGCGCTGGCGCGGAGCTTTACTACCTGCTAACAGCCAAGTTCATATTGATGTAATTGATCCAGATTTCAGGCCACAATCCGTAACTGCTGATAATATTGAATTCCGCGATATTGCCGCTGTGGATATCTGGGAACGCCAGGATATCTCTATTCCGTTACTCTATGACCCGGGCAGTGGCCTGCCAGAACGTATAATATCCGAACAATTCGCGCCTTAATCCGCCCCCAGAACAGATGTGAAATCTGTTTTATGGTCCAGCTTGAGAAACTGATCGAGTTCATCAAACAATCGTGTTTTCACCTCTTGCAGTTCAGACAACAATTCATGTCTGGCGTCAGCAAATCCTATAATATGGCAATCTGGCAGCGCAGCCAACATGCGACGGCTGGCAGCAGGATTGACAATATTTTCGTCACCAGGCAAAAAGGCAAGAACCGGCGCAGCAATTGCGCCCATCCAAGCCGGGTTTAAGGTGGTGGTAGCGCAGCTGTCAAACGCTGCTTTGATCCAACCAACAGACGCATGAACCCGTCGCAATTCGGGCTGTTTTTCAAAAATCTGATATTGCTGATCATAACCTTCTGGTGACCGTGTCAACAGATTGTTTACTTTGAATTTCCGCCGTTCTTCTATACTGGGCATAGACGCAAATGGCAGAGCGTGATAGCGCCATCCTGCCAGGATGAGCGAAAAAGCCAGAATACGTGTAATCCAGAGAGGCGGGGCTTTTGGCACGATCATCGGTGCAGATAAAATTAATTTTTTCGTAAACTGAGGGTAACGCCGGGCGAAGTTCAAGGCCAGATGCCCCCCAAGAGAATGGCCGAACACAGCCAGCTTTTCTGTTTGCCAACCCGCTGCTATAAGAAGCTCGTCCAGTGCAGAGAAATAAGCAGAGAAATGATCAAGATGAACAACCAATTGATGTGCGCCAAGCTGACCAGAGCACCCCTGTCCTGGCCAATCAATTATCAGACAATCATATCCTGCACCAACAAGACGGCGTGCAAACAGGGCATATTTTTCACAAAACTCTGTAAA
>DEBO01000107.1 GCA_002348585.1 Alphaproteobacteria bacterium UBA2954
GAACCATGCCGGCTTTCACCATGCCGTCATCCTGAAACCCTGTAAGCAGAGCATTCTCAGATAAACGCATCTGCGGTACAGCCGCGTGACCATTGCGTTCCTCAGGAATAAAACAGATTTTGTGATGACGGCGTTGCTGGGGGCCAAGCTGGCTTACATCTGTCTGACCTAACCAAATCAAGCCCTTCTGTTGTCCCCGCCATTCACCAGACAAAGCCGACATCAGCTCGTCCTGTCCATTTCCAGCAATACCGGCAATGCCCAGAATTTCACCTGAACGGGCAGCAAAACTAATCGCTTCAAGCGGTGTGTCAAAGGGACCATGAGCTTCCCGCGATAATGCTGTTACCGAAAACAGGACTTCACCCTCCACCGGACCTGTTCCTGATTTCACCGCATCCACTGTTTCGCCAACCATCAATTCTGCCATCTGATGAGTCGTCATATCCGCTGTTTCAACCTCTGCTACATTTCTGCCTCCCCGCAGAATGGTCGCACGGCTAGTCAGCTTTTTGATTTCATCGAGCTTATGCGAAATAAACAGAACTGCACAACCAGATGACGCCAAACGGCGCAGAACATCGAAAAGCTGGTCAGTTTCCTGCGGGGTAAGAACGGAGGTTGGCTCATCCATAATTAACAGGGAGGGGTCTTGCAAAAGGCATCGCACAATCTCTACCCGCTGTTGCTGGCCAACAGATAGATCAGCAACCACGCTATCAGGGTCAAGTGGAATGCCATAATCAGCAGAACGTGCTGTGATTAGAGTGCGAAGCTGTTCACGGTTCATTGTCTCTGGCAAAGCCAGTTCGATATTTTCCGCTACTGTCAGACTGTCGAATAACGAGAAATGCTGGAAAACCATGCCAATTCCCATGGCCCGCGCCTGCTGCGGATTATTGATATGAACTGGCCTACCCTGCCATTCAAATCCTCCTGAATCAGGCTGGAGAAGACCATAGATCATTTTGACAAAGGTTGACTTACCTGCACCATTTTCACCCAGAAGGGCGTGCAACTCTCCAGCACCAAGAGTGAAATCAACGTCATCATTTGCTACGAAAGTTCCAAATGATTTCGTTACATGACGCGCAACTAGTAAATGGCCTGTTGCAGGTGAAGATGGCTTGGGCATCAGACGGATACTGCCTCCCAGTTTCATATGCCTCATCAGTGATATAGTGAGCATAGAAAGGAATCAAAATAGAGTCTATTAGACCCTTCGGCACAAGCTCATTTGGTTGCTATCTGAGCTAAAAACAGGCAGCTTTGCTCAAATCGTGACAACACGAAGCGCATTTGTTGTCCCGGCAAGCCCAAAGGGCATGCCAGAAACAAGCACGATTGATTCGCCCTGCCGGGCAAGGTTACGTGCTTTAATCTGGGCAACAGCTTCCTTCACAGCATCTTCGTAGGAGGATTCTTCCTGATGCGCTGTTTGTGTCCCCCACAAAAGACTGAGGCGGCGTTCCACTGTGTGTTCCGGCGAAAGGACAAGCAGGGGCTGGGAAGGGCGTTCCCGGGCCAGCCGAACCGCTGTATTTCCAGAAGCTGTGAAGGCGACAATCGCAGCTGCCTCAATAGTCTGTGCAAGACGCACAGCTGCCTCAGCAACAGCATGATAGACAGATGTTTCAACCAGCAGGCGGCCAGGCCCGTCATGCGGGTTCTGCTGAATGTGGCCTTCTGCCGCCAAGGCAATCTCAGCCATCATGGCCACAGCCATTTCAGGATAGTCCCCAACAGCTGACTCAGCTGAGAGCATGACAGCATCAGCTCCCTCAAAGACAGCCCCGGCCACATCGGATGCTTCAGCCCGTGTTGGGGATGGAGCTGTTATCATGCTTTCCAGCATCTGTGTCGCCACAATGACAGGCTTGCCCACCTGCCGGCATTTTGCCACCAGCTGTTTCTGCACAGCTGGTACCTGTGCAGCTGGCAATTCAACCCCGAGGTCCCCTCTGGCCACCATCAATGCATCTGTTGCCTGAATGATTTGATCTATTTGTGACAAGGCAGACGGTTTTTCAATTTTTGCCACAATATCGGCCCGCCCGCCAATTCGGCTTCTCGCCTCAAGAATATCGCTTGCCCGCTGCACGAATGACAAACCAATATAATCCACATGGCTGTCAAGGGCAAAGGCCAAGTCTGCTAAGTCCTTCTCTGTCAGAGGCGAGACATCTAACGTCACATCAGGTAGATTCACACCTTTCTGACTGGATAATGTGCCTGAATGTTTGAGACGTGCCACGACATAATGCGCACCAAGCTTCATGACTGTAAATTCCAGCTTGCCGTCATCCATCAAAATTGTTGATTTGGGCTCCAAGCTTTTAAAGATATCTGCATGGGGCAAAGGAATGAAATTGGCGACACCATCCAAATCAGATGGCTGATGATCCGGGAGATAAAAACAGACATCGACTCCTGCCGCCAGCGTTATGTCAGCCTGCAGACTGCCAATCCTATATTTAGGTCCCTGCAGATCTGCAAGAATCCCGATGGGCCGCCCAATCTTTTCTTCAACAGAACGTATCGCCTCGATACGGGCAGCCTGCTCATTATGACTACCATGACTGAAATTGAGCCGGAACAAATTCGCCCCTGCACGAGCCAGTGTTTCTATGGCCTTTTCAGTTGAAGATGCCGGCCCTAATGTTGCAACGATTTTGGTTGACCTGTTCACCTTGCTCTCCACAAGTGGTCGCTCGCTGGCCACAGCATAGCACATGAAACAAAAAGGGAAATTGAAATCATCACTTCTCGCGAAGACGAAAAGCCACCATCAAACCGGCAAAAGAAGTAACAAGAATGGCACAAAAAGCCAGCCGGAAAGCCGCATCTGGATAGGACGCTGTGTTGCCTGAAGCCTGGAGGTCCAAAAGCATTCCCACAAAAGGCTGCAAAACAGCCCCAGACGCTACCGTTAGCGCATTCACGATGCCTGTAGCAGTGCCCGTAATTTCGTTTGGTAGAACATCACGCACCAAGGCAAAGCATGTCGCCATAGATCCACCTGAAAACCCAATGATAATGACAGTGGTGACAGCAGCAGGAAGAGGCAGATCTGGCATAAAAATCAACAAAAACAGCATTAGACATAGAGTAATGCTGCCACCAATTAAAATTGGCTTGCGTCTACCTAGCCTGTCTGACAGCCAGCCCGCAGCAGGCGCCCCAACCGCCCAGCCAAACAGAAGAAGTGACATTAAAAATGCCGCGTGTGGCCGAGCCAAATCATATGCAACCATCAGATAAGGTGTTCCCCACAACCCCCCAAGTGTCAGCATCGGCCCAGATAAAGTCAGCGCGACAAAGGAAATTTTCCACACCTCAAGATTGGATGCAGCACGCCGCAAAGACAGAAAAAAGGCCACTCTATCAAATCCGTTATCAGTGATTTGTGGCTGGTCACCTGGCGCGTTCCGCACTAGACCAAAGACCAGCACAGCCAAACCAAATCCCAAACCACCAAGGAGAAAAAGGCTGCTGCGCCAGCCAAATTCATCAACAAAGAAAGCTAAGGGGGCTTGGGCAACCATGCCACTGGTCATGGCCGTGAACATGGACAGCCCCGCCAGAAAACCAAACTGATGAGGAGGAAACCATTTCCTAGCTAGTGCGAGTGATCCCAAAAACCCTACCGAACAGCCGACACCGATAAGAATGCGCCCCAAATAGGCAATCTCTATCTGCACTGCGAGACCAAACAGAACAGAACCGGCCGCCGATAGACCAAGCGCACAGGTAAGTAATATGCGTGTGCCAACTGTTTCCAGCAATGCTCCTAGCGGAATTTGTAACAGGACATAAGGATAGAAATATAAAGCAGACAAGGTCCCCAACATGGCCCCGCCAATTGCAAATTCTGTCATCAGGTCAGAGACCATGACAGACGGGGCAACCCGGTGGAAAAACGCATAGCCAAAACTGATTGCTGCCAAGGCCCACACCAGCCAAGCATATCCTTTTGTGGGCCTTCTGTGATGTTTCAAGAACGGCTTTCTATTATGTCGTAAAACTGAGTTGGCCCTATTATCAGACATATATTAACCTTTTAATGCCACCCCGTTATGACTACCCCAGTCAAAATAATTGACCTGCAGCAGATTTCGATTTATTTCCCTTCCCTGTCTATCTGGATAAATGAGAGATTACCATGAGAAAGATCTGCCAACGCAAGAAAGCCTGTCTCAATGAAAATTTCAACATATTCTCATTTACAACTCGTTATCATTTTTTTCTGTGTTGTTCTGACAGGGTGCGGACCGATGATGTCAGAGAGAAACATGACTGAAAAGAACTCTCCAAATTTCAATGTGTCTGAGGGTCATTTTGAAAATACGGATGGCACAGCCAACGAAAAATCACTGGTTGAACTTCTTAGCCTGGCACGTGCATATTTCAATAGCCCTAATGACCCTAATGAAAATTTTGGTTTTAACGTGCTTGATCCAAACAACCAGCCAGACAGTGAAAGGCAAGTTGTCTGGATAGGCCATTCAACACTTTTAGTCAGTATAGATGGCATGCATATATTGACTGATCCTGTCTTCTCTGACCGGGCATCACCTTTCAGCTTTGCTGGACCAAAGCGTGTTGCTCCACCTGCCCTAACTGCAGAACAGATGCCAAAGCTTACTGCTATCCTTATTTCACACAATCATTATGATCATCTAGATCTGCCTAGTCTAACTGAACTGGCAAAACGCCAGCCTAAAACATTTTTTTTAGTTCCACTGGGCCTTAAATTACTTCTTAATAATAATGGAATAACTAATGTTGTTGAGCTTGACTGGTGGCAGCAAACTACAATTGGAGAAGCAACATTCACAGCCACACCGTTACGTCACTGGTCATCACGCTCACAATTCGATCGCAATAAGACCCAATGGGCCGGGTGGATGGTGAACTGGCCTGACTATTCTTTCTATTTTGCTGGTGATTCAGGGTATACAGAAGATTTTAGGGTCACAAAACAGAGGCTTGGAGCGCCTAATTTGGCAGCCCTGCCTATTGGCGCATATGAGCCGCGTAATTTTATGAGGGATTCGCATATGACACCTGAAGAAGCTGTTCAGGCCTTAGAGGATATGGACGCAGCACAGGCTGTGGCTGTTCACTGGGGCACGTTCAAGCTGACCATTGAGCCTTTGGCTGAACCTCCAAAGCGCCTGAGAGCCGAGCTGGCGCGCAGAAATCTTCCAGCAAACCGTTTTCTGGCCCTTACCCATGGACAGAAACTGCCGCTTCAGCCCTAGATAATTTTTTAGCAGCGCCTGCTTCATCTCGCTTTTCTGGCCCGCTTTATACGGGCCGCCATGCGCAAACCTGACCAAAGCTCCTCACGCTCCATGTAGCAGCCGCGAAGCCAGCGCCCGCCACTGGCTGGGTCAAATGATGTGCGCCCATGCAAAACCCGCCGATTATCAAAACATATCATATCCCCTTCACCGAGCTTGAAAAAGGCTTTGAACTTGTCAGAATTTCCCAGCTGATAGGCTTTTTTCTGCGCGCTATAGAGCCTGTTCATCTCATCAAGGCTGCCGCGCATCGGCGCACGTAGCCAGGATGTCCAGCGCACCTCATCAAGTTGACCATCCTGGCCCAGATGAAACAGCGGCACCGTCATGCGGTAATCAGAAGTTTTCGCCTTGTTCACAAAATCAATCGGGGTCTGGCTGAGCAAATCAAATGTCTGCCGATCTGTAGTGCGTATATATTCAGCCACAGCAAACCCATCTGTCAGAGTGGACAAGCCGCCATCTGAATCATTCTGCAGACAAAATAAAAACTGCAGGCCAGGCATGTATTCACGCGTGGCCAAATCTGTATGCGCACGCAGTTCCTCACCAGTATACGCATTAGAGTCCGCGTCAACTTTGGTTTTTACCTCAAAAATGCGCCCAAAATTTGAGCTGCGGATAACGCCAATCTTCTCCGGCAGGGTTTCGATCATCTCTGGCACAGCAGGCAGGCCTTTGACCAGAACCGCACCATATCGAACAAAGATCGTCAAAAAGTGGTAATATTCATCCTCATCATCTAGAACACGGCTGCCATCAATCTGAGGAATATTTGTGAAGCTCTCCGCATTCCAGAGCTGAGGGGACAAATCTACCTCAAAATCAGTATCCCCATACAGCCCGGTCTGATAAAGCCAACCAGAATGATAACGCGCCTGTCCTGTATCTGATGGCGTCAATTTATGTGACCATGTCACATGGACAAAGCCATCCTCTGCGATCTGCGCCCCGCTGATATGAAAGTCATCTGGCACATGAATTGGGTCAAGAAGCGCTTCTCTTGTCACTGCGTGGGTTGTGTCATCCGCAACGGAATGTTCCCTTAAATCGGCAGCCAGATGAAAACTTACCTTGCCATCTTTATATCTGACTTCAAGGCCAAGAGGGTGGACGTCAACAGACATAATTGGGCGTAAAGAGTAAGTATCAAAATCAGGCGTAAGCATAGCGGGAGTATGATGCTGGTCAGGCATGACAGTCACCTTTCAAAAAAGAAAAAATCTCTATTACAACGAAGCCACATACTCTGTTCCACGCAAACGCCTGAAACCGTCTTTTTCAGCCCTGAATACGCCAACAGAAAAAGGCAGAAATAAAAATTCTGAATGAAAAACACTGCCAGGCCAGAAGGTAAAGGCGCCGGTCAGGAACAAAGCAAATAAATGCAGAGACGGCATCATCCACTTATGCCGCTTTACGTTGCCAGCGCGGGCTGCCCTTATCGCAAAAAAAGAGTAAACAGGCTAAGCAGATGATTAGGACTGAATAATCCCCGCAGGCGCAGCTCATAAATAAAAAAGGCTGGACAGGGAAACAATATCCAAAATCACAACCCAGATTTAGCCAGGCGGGCGTTTCCGCATGCTGCCTTTAATAATGACAAACTGGGCTGCCCAAAGACATAAGGCTTCAAGAGCTGCAAGCAAATGAAGCTGGAATACCTGTGATGTTGAAAGTAACGGCGCAACGTTCATAAAAATTTTCGCAACAAGTCAGCTGTGCGCTGGACTATAAAGATTGACCAACACAACCCCGATAACAATCAAAAACAAGCCGAAGATCACCGGCAGAGATAAATTCTGCTTGAAAATAACAATACTAGCAATCGCTATGGTGAAAATGCCGAGTCCGGACCAGGTCGCATAAACAATTGGCACAGGTATGGTTCTGAGCGCAAAAGTCAGCAGGTAAAACGAGGCCATGTAACAAATCCCTAAGCTCACGGTGGGAAAAATTTTGGTAAAATTCTGTGATGCTGGCAACAGCATTGTTCCAGTCACTTCCAACAGAATGGCAAAAAATAGATAGATATAGTTCAGGCTCATCCTGTTCCCCAATTATCAGCCAGCATATCCTTTACGGCTAAAGAATACGGAACCCAATCGATTCAGAAAATAGATTAAAGACGTAAATACAGAAAATTGTCAGCACAATACTTCCAGTTGCTGCGGCAAAAAAGCCAAATTTTCCAATCAGCCAGGGAAACAAAAAAAACATCGGCAGAGTGGGCGCAATGAAAAATAACGTGTAGGTGATGTGGTTGGCAATTTTGTTGTGTGATGCGCCTTCAAAATGCATCCAGAATATAACCAGCAATGTGGTCAAAGGAAGAGCTGCGATCATGCCGCCAAATTTATCGCTGCGTTTGGCAATTTCCGTAATTAATACAATGAACCCGGCCGTGACAAACAGTTTGGTGAGAATAAATGCCATACTGAGCCTCTACTCCCACTCAATAGTACGTATCGATTAGGTCATTGATTTTATTGTTTTTTATTTTCACTATGTCAGCGCCTTGTAAGTCTTTTCTAATATTAGGTACATCTTCGTATATTCAAAAAATAAACAAACACATTGCTTTCAGCATGATGTAACAGTCTACTTATTAATTTACATTTATTGTTTTACTATTGCCTTGATGGGTTTTAGTTTTTTATTTTTGCTATAATCTTTTTTGTTTGTGTTCTCATTGTACACTTTCTCTTGTTGGCCCTGACTTAGGAGTTGTAAACATCGCATAGGCAGGTATTATCTGGATCCTTTTGTCATTACAGCATTGATAAATACCCACTTTCATATAATTCACATTCTCTTTTTGTAGTGTGAGTGTGCGCCCTATATGCGATAGGACTTGTTTGCCGTCTAACCATAAGTTAGCTATACCCGTTTCATCGTTCTTCCATAACATCTCAAGAGTAAAGTTTGTCCACTTGCCACGCAACTCTTGTATTGAAGTTATATGTTTGCGGACCGTTGCCTTACAGTCATCTCTCCACAACTTCATTGTTTCATAATAAAGCTTTCCGTTGTCATCACCACCTCGACTTGTGAATGAAAGGTGCGGACATTCCGAGTTGTGGAACTGTCCTAATAAAAGTTTTCCTGTGTTTTGAATAGGATAATCATTTGGCAGATAAACATTCCAGCTATACCATCTTTGAGTAGGTTGCTTCTCACCAGGTCTACTATCTTCCCAAACATCTTCAGCAATTTCTGACCTGACACTATTCTCACCACAGTCACTACTTTCCATTTTTCCAATGATTCCTGTTTGAACTGCTCTTTGAAGACTGCCACACTTACTTGTGATTTGAAACCTATGTACCTTCTCCTCAAATGTTCCTGTTGGATCTTCAATATGAGCGTAATCTTGTGGGCGAGTATTTTCATCCTTTGAATACTTAATAGTACTTGATGAAGTTGCCATACAGCCAGTAGTAAATAATATACTAAATAGTAAAAGTAACTTGTTCATCGTGTTCCTCTTTATTTGCCTAATTTATTCAAGAACGAACATTTTAATATTTTTTTTAAACGAAGAGAATTTTACAAGATCTAACTCTTTATATAATATTTTCAATAATTTAACTTAATCCCATCATTCCCACTCAATCGTGCCAGGGGGCTTGCTGGTGATGTCGTAAACCACACGATTCACGCCTTTCACTTCATTCACTATGCGGGTGGCCACCCGGTTCAAAAACTCATGTGCAAACGGATAGCTTTCTGCTGTCATACCATCTGTTGAGGTTACTGCCCGCAGGCCACAGACATATTCATAGGATCGCGCATCACCCATTACACCAACTGTTTTCACTGGAAGTAAAACGGCAAAGGCCTGCCAGATTTCATCATACAGGTCACTGGACCGGATTTCATCAAGATAAACTGCATCAGCGGCACGCAGGATCTCCAGCTTTTCATCTGTGATTTCACCTGGAATACGAATGGCCAGACCTGGGCCCGGGAAGGGATGCCGGCCAATAAAACTTTCTGGCAGACCAAGCTCACGCCCTAATGCACGGACTTCGTCCTTAAACAGCATCCGCAGCGGTTCAACCAGTTCTAGGGCCAGGTCATCCGGAAGACCGCCCACATTGTGATGCGACTTAATGGTCACATGCTTCCCACCAGCAGATGAGATCGATTCAATGACGTCAGGATAAAGGGTGCCTTGTGCCAGAAAACCCGCATTTTTCATCTTTGCCGCCTCAGCGTCAAAAACTTCAATAAAGCTTTCACCAATGATTTTACGTTTTTGCTCCGGGTCACTGACCCCCGCTAGGCGTCTAAGAAACAGTTCCGAAGCATCGTGATGCACCAGCGGGATATTATAGTGACCGCGGAATAGCGAGACAACCTCATCTGCCTCACCTGCCCGCATCAACCCTGTATCTACAAACACGCATGTAAGCTGGTTTCCGATTGCCTGATGGATCAGGACAGCCGCGACGGAACTATCAACGCCGCCGGACAGGCCACACACCACACCCCTGTCGCCAACCTGCTTACGTATGGCAGCGAGAGCATGTTCTTTATAGGCCTCCATTGTCCAGCTGGCGCTGCAACCGCAGATATGCGTAGCAAAATTACCCAGTAATTCTACGCCATCCTTTGTATGCACAACTTCAGGATGAAACTGAACTCCATAATAGCCGCGTGCTTCATCAGCAATCGCAGCATAGGGAGCGCCTTGTGAGCAGGCAATTACTGCAAAACCTTCCGGCAACTCTGCTACATGATCGCCATGGCTCATCCAGACGGTTTGCGCGCTGCCTTTGGGCCAGACTCCTTCAAACAAAGGACTTTGCGCCAAAATATCTATTTCTGCACGACCAAATTCACGGCTGTTACCAGCCTCTACCTTACCGCCTAATTGCGTACATATCGTCTGCTGACCATAACAGATTCCTAACAGGGGAATGTCAGCGTCAAAAACCTCTGCGGGAGCGCGTGGCGTATCTGTCTGAGTGACCGAATTTGGCCCACCAGACAAAATCACCCCTTTTACACCAGCAAGACGCATTGTCATATCTGTTGTACCCAGAAAAGAGCTAGGGAGAATTTCAGTATAAATTGATTTTTCGCGCAGACGGCGGGCAATAAGCTGAGTGACTTGTGAGCCAAAGTCAATGATCAGAATAGTATCAGGCATAAACAGAACAGACTTTGAAAAATGAGCTACATTCCAGGGCGATAATTCGGGGCTTCGCGCGTTATAGTCACGTCATGCACATGAGACTCGCTAAGCCCGGCAGAGGTGATTTTTAAAAACTGGCAGCCTAACTGCATATCAGCAATCGTCGCGTTACCGGTATAGCCCATAGCTGCCCGCAGACCACCAGCGAGCTGGTGCAACACCTGAATCGCTGACCCTTTGTAGGGCACCTGGCCTTCAATTCCTTCCGGCACCAACTTCAGCGGTGTAGAGACCTCTGCTTGAAAATATCTGTCTGCTGACCCTCTGGCCATGGCCCCTAATGACCCCATACCACGATATGCTTTATAAGAACGGCCCTGGTATAAATAAACCTCGCCAGGGGTTTCATCCGTACCTGCAAGAAGTGATCCGACCATTGCCACAGATGCTCCTGCAGCGACAGCTTTGGCCAAGTCGCCAGAATATTTAATACCACCATCCGCAATTGTTGGCACACCAGCTTTTGCCGCAACGGAAGTTGCATTCATGATCGCAGTGAGCTGCGGCACACCAACCCCGGCTATCATCCGCGTGGTGCAAATAGAACCTGGTCCAATGCCTACTTTTACCGCATCAACCCCAGCATCAATTAAGGCCTGCGCTCCTTCAGCAGTCGCTATGTTTCCGCCAATGATTTGTGTTGTATTAGACAGCTTACGAATATCAGCTACTGCCTGAAGAACACCTGCTGAGTGGCCATGTGCTGTGTCAACAACAATTACATCCACACCGGCCGCAATTAGGGCCTCGGCCCTGGCTACACCATCAGCCCCTGCACCTGTTGCCGCAGCCACTAGCAAGCGCCCACCCTCATCTTTTGATGCCAGCGGATAGGTTTCTGCTTTCTCCATATCCTTGACAGTGATCAGCCCGATACAGATATTCTCTTCATCCACAACAACCAGCTTTTCAATCTTATGCGCATGCAGCAGACGGCGTGCTTCATCCGGCGCAGCAGAATTCATGACCGTTATGACTGGGCTGGTCATTAGGTCGGCAACCTTCTGTTCTTTATTGTGGGCAAAACGAACATCACGATTAGTCAGAATACCCACCAACTTATGTTTGGCATCCACGACAGGCACGCCGCTTATACTCTTCTGCGCCATCAAATCAAGTGCCTGTCCCAATGAAGCGTCAGGGCGAATGGTGTGAGGATTGACCACCATGCCAGCTTCGAACCGCTTCACAGCTTCTACTTCGGCTGCCTGATCCTCAATGGAAAAATTCTTATGGATAACGCCAATGCCGCCTGCCTGTGCCATCGTAATCGCCAGACGATGCTCAGTAACCGTATCCATTGCCGCAGATACAAGCGGTAGATTCAGGGCAATCTCACGAGTGAGCTGTGTTGAAATATCAACATCTGAAGGCAAGACTTCTGAATGACCAGGCTGAAGCAGCACATCATCAAAAGTCAGTGCATTACGAATAGAAGAAGAGGGAGACGTCATCAAAAGTCATCCTTTGTAAAGGTGGGGTACGATGACGCTAGACAGTAACAGTTTTCATCATTGAACACCAGTACTTACTGGTCAGATAGGCGAATATCCTGTTTGTGGTTTGGCACCTGAATCACGCTGTTTATCTGCCGGCGCACCGCGAAAGCCTGTTCCCAGAACATAGGTCTCAACTGATTCTGACCGACTTGCAGGGGGTTTTAGATACCTCACCTTATCGAAACGCTGATTCAGCAACTCCTGGAACTGCCTGTCACTGCCACCCCGAAAGGCTTTGGCAAGAAAAGTTCCCCCAGGGGCAAGAACCTGACCCGCAAAATCAAGTGCAATTTCAAGCAAGCCCATTGTGCGTAAGTGATCAGTTTGCCGATGTCCGGTGGTGGCTGCCGCCATGTCTGAGAGAACCGCATCAGCTTTCCCGTCAATTGCAGTGTGAACCTGCTGAAGAATGTCAGTTTCAATTATGTCTCCAACCAAAAGTTTGGCCCCAGGCAGGGGGTCAACCACGAGCAAATCAATGCCAACCAGAACGCCTTTCCCAGACTCTATCCGGCAACGTTCTATCACCACCTGAAGCCAGCCCCCTGGAGCACAACCTAAATCTACAACCCGCATATGAGGCATTAGGAAATGGTGCTTGTCATCCATCTGCTCAAGTTTAATAGCAGCGCGTGAACGAAGTCCTCTAGCCTGTGTTTCAGCAACAAAGGGATCATTCAGCTGTCGCGTCAGCCAACGCTGGGAAGACGGTTTACGACCACGCATTTTCTTTGGCTGCAAAGTCAGTCCAGCCTTAGACCGGTATGACCGGCCTGAAGGGCCTTTAAGGCGTCCTGATGCGTCATGTCTTGAACGAACAGGCATGATAATAATCTCCTTCTAGTTATCAAACCGAAAAGGTGAAGAACTTCCAGACTGGGCGCAAGAACCGGCCAATTAAGCCGCGACATCGGTGTAAATCCTGTCCAATACCCAAGGTTGCTGGCACAAGAAACAGCACTAGGCTAGTAGTCACCGCTAGCCCAAAGACAATTGTTGTGGCCATAGGGATCAGAAATTGAGCCTGAAGCGAGTTCTCAAACATCAGCGTTGATAAGCCGCCGATAGTTGTCATAGAGGTGAGTAAAACCGGACGGAGCCTGTCAACAGTTCCCTGAATGATGGCCTGCTCAGGAGGACCGTCAATTTCTTCCATCCGACGCTCAATCGTAGCCACCAGAATAATGGAATTATTCACTACAATTCCTGATAATGCTATCAAAGCAAACAAGGAAAGTATATTCAAATTCAGCCCCATTGCATAATGACCTACAACAGCACCAATGAAGCCAAAGGGGATCATAACCATAACGGCAAAAGGCCGGGTCCAACTAGCAAACACCCAAGCGAGAATAGCGTACATGCATAACAACGCAAGTACACCGCCACTGGCCATATCTGCGAAAGCTTCGCCTTGCTCTTGATCTCGCCCATCAAACCGATATCGTATATTATTATCTTTTACAAAGCCGCCAAATTGGCCTGATTCAAGAATTTCTCTGGCTTGCGATGTATTAATTACATCATCATCAAGCTCACCCTGAATGGCCACTTCGCGAAAACCGTCCTGCCGTCGAACTATTGAAAATCCGAGACGGTTTTCAATAGTCGCTACATCTCCAAGAGAAACATAATTGCCTTGTGGTGTAATCAAACGCAAAGATGTCAGGGTGTCTGTTGCCACCTCATCAGAAGCTCGCGAAAGACGAACTGTAACCACCTCATCTCCGCGGGGAAACCGTCTGACTATAGCTCCGTCAAGTGCAGCCCGAACCTGTGTCCCGATAGACTGAGCGGTAAAGCCGATCGAACGACCCTGTTGGGAGACTCGAATAATTCGTTCTTCAGCGCCATAGTTCAGATTGTCCTCGATATCCGACGTGCCTGGAATAGCAGCAGCGATTGAAATGATTTCCTGTGAGGCAGCTTTGAGCTGTTCCAGATTATCACCCATAATCCGGATGTCTAGTTCCCGGCCTGGCGGGCCACCCTCAGGCGCGCGCACAGTTAGCCGTTCCAACCCGGGCAAAGCCTGGATTTCGTCTCGCATAGCATCAATAAATTCATCAACGCGAATATCACGTTGGTCAGCGGTGATGAGCTCAATCATCAAGCCTGCACGTATATCGCTTGCTCCACCCGATGGTTGGCCATCATTGCCTGGTGAAGCATGTGCTCCCATCACTCCATAGGAAAAAGAAACCAAGCCATTTTTCCCAGTTGTTAAGTCAGCCTCAACCTTATTCAGCGCTCGTTCCAATTCAGCTAACATAAACCTAGTTTGGCTTGTCGTAGACCCTGATGTCATTGTTACGTTAGCGTACACATTGTCTGCTTCTGGTGCAGAAAAAAATACAAATCCAACCCGTCCACTTGACATCATTCCAATCGCTGTCATCAACAACCCGAGGGCCAACGAGAGCGTCGCGTATCTGAATTTATATGCTTTGCTAACCAAATAACCAAATACACTGTCCCGTAAAAACGCAAACGCGCTGTCAAAATTTCGCCTAAACCAACCATCGCCTTTATCTTTATCTATACCTGAGTGAGCAAGATGAGCGGGAAGAACCAGAAAACATTCGACTAGACTAGCAAGTAAAACGGCACAGACCACCGCAGGTATCGCGCCGATAACTACGCCAATAACTCCTTTTATAGTAAAGAGCGGCAAAAACGCAGCCACAGTTGTCAACATTGCTGAAATAACAGGAGGACCCATTCGGATAGCAGATAAGATAGCCGCTTTTTCAATTTTCAAATTTCGGCGTCTTCGAAGATGTTCAGCATGTTCACCAATAACAATAGCATCATCAACCACGATGCCCAATGCCAT
>DEBO01000020.1:0-255 GCA_002348585.1 Alphaproteobacteria bacterium UBA2954
CATCGCCCGGCCAAACGCAGAGGAGACCTGCAGCAGATTTGCCATACGGTAGATATCTGATGACACATTCTCTCCTGCCGCATGCATAACAGCCGGATTTAAAAATAATAAATCCCCCTTTTGGAGAGGGACTTGAACATAATTTTGAGCGAAATAGTCCTGAAATTCAGGACGGGTGAAGGCCAGGTATCCTTCACAGAAAGTCTGAGAAAATGGTAAAAGTTGTGTTGGGCCACTTTCAACGGGCATATCACA
>DEBO01000020.1:594-10180 GCA_002348585.1 Alphaproteobacteria bacterium UBA2954
TGTGCTACTGCCCCTTGCAGGGTTAAAAAGGGTGAAAGGGTGTGAGTGTGAGCAGGAAAGGCTGCTGCCTGAGCAACTGTCATAAACCCCAGATGGTAATCCCTGTGTGGGTTCTGAGCTGCCCCGCCTGGATTCACACGATTGATCTGAGCTGTCATTTGATAGGCTGGTCCTAGCCATGCCTCAGCTGCCATATTTATGGCATGGGTTGCATAATAATGCGCAAAGTTGTGCGGATCATGCAGGCAATGTTTTTCAAGTGCATTCCATACGCGGTCATTTGCGCCTGCTTTTGCAAAATGATCGCCTCTACCGCCCGTTGCCAATCTCTCTGTATCGATCAGATGTTCGAATATAGATGTTGCCTGATCAATAACATCATGGTTAGATATCCCCTGTTTAATCACCAAAATCCCCGGCCCCCGTGCTAGGACGGCCGTCCATTCTGTCAGCAGACGGCGCCGCGCTGCGGGGGTTTCAGCGGCCTCATTCACAAAATGGCCGTGATAGACAGGGATATTGTGCTGAATATCTGCAGCAAGAGGCGCATCTGATGCTTGCGTGCTCCGGGATGTTAAGGCACTAAACTGCGAGAGGCTGCCACTGGCCTCATCAAGCCAGCCCGTTGAAAATGCGATTGGATTTTGTCCTGTCATGATTTGGGTCTCCTGTCCTGCGCTGGGTGATGGTAGCATCACTGCCAGCCACCGTCACGGCTATTTCTGCTTAGTCGTAGAGGGTACAGGCGAAAGGCTGCGCAGGCTAAACAGGCTGAGCACAGCCAAGGGCAGACAAATTGCAAAAGCATAGCGGATACCAACATATTCAGCCACAACGCCAAGCAGAGGTGGGGCGAGAAGAAAAACAACAAAGGATATCTGAGCTAGCGCTGCCACATTTACTGCTGCCGATCTATCTTTCATCTGGGCAGCAGCTGACATGGCCAGCGGAAAAATTACAGAAGACCCGGCCCCGAGACAAGCAAACCCGACAAGAGCCAGCGGCCAGACAGGTGCAACAGCGACAAGAATGACGCCGGCAAGCATGATCCACAAACAGATCTTTGCTACCTTGCGTGGGCCATATTGAACAACAAAATTGTCAGCAAAATACCGCGTGATAAACTGAAAGAACGCCGTAAGGGCAAGCGCAAGACCATTGATCAACGGCAATGTTTTAAATATATCGCGCATGTAGATTACGGACCAGTCGATTGCAGAACCCTCAGCCAGCATTGCTGATAAGGTCAAACCAACAAGCACCATAATAGCCGCTGATGGTCTAACAAACTTAGGTGTGCCTGTATTAGCAGATGGGCGCGGCGGGGCCTGAGTAAAACCTGAAAAGCTAAAGATGGTCAGCGCTACAATAATCAATCCGAAACCAGCAAAATGGAACACTACTGGAACGCCAAGCTGGGCCATGAGTGCTCCACTCAAACCAGTGGCAAAAAAGCCCAATGACCAGAAGGCATGAGAACGATTAATTATCCGCTGTTCTAGGCCATATTCCACGCGGTCTGCTTCAAGGTTAACGGCCACTTCCAAGGGTCCAACCGACAAGCCAGCCATAAGTAAGGTTAGAAAAAATAAGGAGGGTTCATTAACAAGGGCAACCGCTGTGTAGCTACACATAATCATTATCAAGCCGAAAATCATGATCTGTGTCAGCGCTAAATAACTGATAATTCTGTTTGCCATTAGAAGAGAGAGCTGCACACCTAAAGGCAGACCAATAAGAGACAGACCAAGCTCACTTTCACTCAGGCCCATTTCCAGTTGCAGATCTCCTAGCCTCGGGAACAATGTGCCCAGGGCAAATGCATATAAAAAAAATGCAACAAAAACAGGACGGCTTGAAAAAGGATAGGTAGAGACAGTAGGCTCCTACAGAAGGACGGCATATCAATCCATATAATGAAATCAGGTTTTTGAGAATTGAAAAGATGAACAGTAAGGCCGGGAACATTTTGCTGGCGTTCTGTTTTAAAGAGGCGTGCCTTGTGCCAGTTTTCTTAATTTTTCTACCATGTTTTCATATCCTTCAAGAAAAGGGTGTATCCCGGCAGCCTTCTCATAAGCTTTCAGCGCTGCGTCATAATTGCCTGTATGAGTTTCAACAAGTCCAAGACCAGACCAGGCGCCAAAATGCTTTGGCTCGCGCGCGATTGTCTGAGCGATATCCTTTTTTGACAGATCATAAGCTCCCATTAGAAAATACACTGTTGCCCGTTTATTCCATGCTTCAGCGAAATCTGGGGCAGCATTAATCACTAATGTGAAAAGCTTCTCTGCTTTATGCAAGTGGCCCGCATTCATCTGCTCTGTTCCTTGCCTGAGCAGTTCAGCAATCCGTTTATCATCAGGTTTTTCTGACCAGATACGCCAAATATCAGAAGCTGTGACCTGTGCTGTTTTGGCATCGGTAGAATTTTTCAGGCTTTCAAACAATTTTGGCAGTCGAGGGTCATTTTGGTCGGCTTTGGAAATGTTTCCGCTAAAACCCAACGCAAGAGTGATGAGTATTGCTACGGTACGATGCAAATTCAATGCTGTCATAAGTTTTAAGTAGTCCGAACCGGGCGTGAGTAAAGTCATCCTTATTTTAGGTCAGTTTCACGCCGCAGCGCTAAGGCTTGAACAGGATCGCATCTTCCAGCCGGTCATCCCCCCAGAATATCTCGCCATCGATGCTAAAAGAAGGTACACCGAATATGCCAAACTGTCTGGCTTCTTTTGTATTGTTTTCATAAAGTTGTTTCACCTCCGGACTGTCCGCAGCGGCTAGCATAGTATTATAATCTAGCTTTAATCTATTACAGCAGTAAATCAGGTTTTCGGCACCTCCAGCTTCATGTCCATTTAGGAACCATGATGAGTAAGTTTCCCTCAGATATTCGATATACCGGCCTTGTTTAATCATCACCAAACCAAACAGATTTGCACGGTCAAAATGTGTCAGAGGATAGGGCGCGGGAACTTTTGGAGCAGGTAAACCATAGACAGCTGCGCGCCGTTCGATATCACGCCACATATACCGCACCTTTTCTGGCTTGGAAGGTGGAAAGGGACTGTTATCCATCTCCTTCATGATACTGCGGATGCTAATCGGTTTGACCAGAATATCCACTTCATGTCTGGTAATGACCTGCTCAAGCCGCAAAGCGGTCAGATAGGTGTATGTGCTGCCAATTGATAACCATGCTGTTAGCTGTTTTCTCATGTTTTAGCTTGCCTTAATTCCACAAAAAATATTTTTCCCTAATATCATAGATCTTTCAGTAATGTTACCGTACGGTATTAAAAGAAAAATCTTATTCATACAACAGTCCAGAAAAAGGGGAGTGAAACATGAAATTTATTGCAGTTGGAAGCTATTCAGCAGAAGGCCTTGCTGGGTTTATGAAAAATCCAAAGGATGACCGAAAGACTGTTGTCGGGGGTATGGTTGCTAAAGCGGGTGGGAGGCTGGATGAGCTCTACCTTACGAGAGGCAGCCATGATGTGGTAGCCATTGGTGAGGCACCGGATTTTGAAACTATGGCTGCAATTAAGATTCTCATTATGGCATCTGGAGCTTTTGCGCATATGGATCTTCTTGAAGTTGCTGATTTTAATGCTATTGGTGCCAAAGCAGCACAGCTTGCAGGTAGTTATAAAGCTCCAGGCCAATAGGTGTTGTATTAGAGGAGATTTAATAGATGTCAAAAGCGTATCTGATTGCGCGTATTCGCATTCATGATAAGGAAGGGTTTTAAACTTTCAAGCAAATGTCAACGCCGCTTATTTCTGAATATGGCGGGCGTTTGCTCGCTCGTAATCCTGTAGTGGAAAGGCTCGAAGGCAATCAAGAGGGCCTGGTTGTCTTGCTTGAATTTGACAGTATGGAAGAGGCGCGGCAATTTTATTTTTCAGATGGCTATACAGCTGCCAAACTGGTCCGTGAAAAAGCCTCTGAAGCGGACCTCATTCTTGTGGAAAGGGTTTAGCAGCAGACGTAGACGGCTTTCAAACTTCGCCGGAACAGCATTTAATAATATTGGAATTGCACACCAAGCACTGCTCATGCCCGTGGACAACAACGGTTGTTAATGGGCTACGGCAGCGTGGGCAGGCTGTCTGCCTATCTGCCGAAGGTTAAAGGTAAATATGCATTTAAATGCCTCCTCTAAATACAGGATAAGGAGATCGGTAGGGTGACTCTTTTATTTATGGTTGCGAATGACGATATCGCCAACCTTTTCACCTGACCAATTTGTTAAGGAGGTGCAGAAAGAGCTTGCTAGTTTTGCAGGCAGATTGATGCCTAGGGTTTTTATTACATACAGCAATGCTTGTTCAGCTGCACGTTTTGCCCCGTCACGGGCTTTCAGCATTAACCCCAAACCTAGTTCGTGGAAAGCACCCGCATAAACTCCTTCAGCACCCACTTTGACAGTAACAGATGGTCCTAGAGCATGATTAACATCAGTGCAAAGCCGCCTGTGACCAGCAATAAGATGAGGGGCCGCAGCAATAGAATGCGCCAACCTATGACATGCGTGATGGCGAGCTTCAGGTAGAGTTGTGTCTCCAGCAAACAAAGCAAAACCACGGGCCCAATTACCAAGTGGTCCCGAAATTGCTGGGGCACCGCACCCATCGATACCTGCAGGATATTGCATTAAATCGCATCCGGTCATGGCCTCAAGACAGCCAAGGATCCGTTGTTGGGTTGGGTGTTCAAGACGATTATAGCCAACTAGAGGTGCGTTCATCAAATGAGTAAGGACCAGCATGCCAGCATGTTTGCCGCTGCAATTATTATGAAGCCGCGACGGTTTTCTAATGCTGCGCACCTGCTCAATCAGGCTGACCTGATCAAGGGACCAATGTGCTCCACACGCCAGATAATCATGGGCAATGCCAAAGATAGATAACAGTTCTTCCACAGCGTTAAGATGTGCAGGCTGACCATTATGGCTAGCACAGGTCACACAAATTAATTCATCAGAAAAGTCTGCCCCCAGACCTTTGTTCTGCAGCTCTTCAATCAGCGCAATTGCCTGAAGTGGTTTCATAGCCGATCGAGGAAAGATTGTTCGTTCTGTCTCTCCATATCCAAGTATAATGCGACCATCACAATCAACGACAGCTATATCCACTAAATGAGAGGATTCTATGCCGTTGCCTCTGCGGATATCGATAGATAAAGGGGCTTCATCAAGAAAAGGCAGGGATGGGAGAAGCATGAACGCCAGATGTTAATTAAAAACAACAGAATATTTCCAACACCAAATCAGATCTGGGGCCCATACGCAAGCATGGCGACTGAGTAATATGGAAAGGTACAGGTTTTGATTTTATCGTCCGGACTGACGGATATGAGCAATGTGCAATGACAGCGCCTCAGTCCACCGGCTAATTTCGTAAAGAAATAAAAGAATGGCCACTGACAGACAGGCTAATGTAGCAATGAACAGCAAAGCTGACATAGAATAAGCGCTTGAAATATGAGACCCTTTAGCCAGAAGATTGAAAAGAAAGGACAAGCAAGCAAAAAATAAGCTGAATTTGACGAAAGTGAACCGCGTTTCCGGCATTCTCATTTCTTGATAGAGTATGGTGGGAGGCCGGGTTTGCTCGCCGGTGTGTTTTTCCATTTGATGGATTTGTCTGATTAAACCCGCAAGCACTGCGTAACGAAAATTGACAGCAACCATTTCTAGGGGATCGCAGGCAACAATAAACCAAAAAGGATGATATCTAAAATTGGCATTTTTAGCACCAACTCGCTTTGTAAATCGAAAAGATGATTAATTTATTGCTGCGTAGTAGTGCTAAAAATATGGTTATGTGATGCAAAAAACGAAGTGCGCTAAATGTTAACATTTAGATATGCCATTTTTTCACCTAAATTGAATGAAAATCTAGCGAAGTTATTTGGTCTGTTGTTATTTGCTTGATAGACTTTGTGAGGGGGTACAAATAATGATCAAATTTGAGACAAAAATTTCAGATGATTCTTACTCTGTTGCTGTGGCTTCAATGGCGGAGCAGGTGCTTGAGGATTTGTTAGAGACGCTTGGCAATATTGACCCTTCAGAAGTGCAGATAGAGGGCTTGCGGAAGATTGAGTTTGAGCTGGAAGGGCGCATTAAGCGGATTCTCGATCTTGCCTCAATTATTTATGATCCGGTAGTCTCCACGAGCGCCATTCGAATAGCGATGAAAGAATTAAAGGACAAAGATGTGATTATCGCAAATTTGCGGATGGCTGGTTATAAGAATATGTCGCCAGGTCCCGATGAAGGCAATTTCTTTGTTGAGCTTCCAAAACCCACGGCCTCAGATTTGGGTAGTTTTGAAAATCAAATTAAAATGACCCAGGATCGTGCGATCAGCAAAATGGGTAAGGTGAATTTTGATGCTGCATCGAGAATGAAAGCGGCTGTTAACTCTGAATTCATTGAACCGAGAGTGACCATGCTTGCTCGAAAACAAATCGAAAAAATTTCAGACGAGACTTACCGACATATTAAGGTTTTTTGTATGGTTAGGCGGCAGGCTCTTGTTGGCGGTTCGATGCGCCTCACAGAAGATGATGAGATGGTGACTTACAGACGTATGAAAGATGAGATTTATAACTTTGTTCATGAAAAACTTGGAAAATAGAGTGAACCTCTTTGCCGGCCTCATTGCTGCTTTTTTAATCATTTCGCCAACTTATGCCCATAGATGCATATTAGAAGGGAATGATGCTGCAGATATTAGCCTGTATAATAACTGTAAGGCTGATCTAAATATTGCTTCTATACACGCAGAATCACCATCAGAGGTAACCGAAAATGAGCTTGAACGGTTGAGGGTTGAAAACACGCTCTTGAAAGCAAAGCTCGATCAGATGCGTCGACAGTTGTTGTCAATACTTTCTGATTTTTAGACAGACAGCTGAAATCCACCTGCCATGCCTAGTCCGAACACACAATGATTTGCTAAGGCCAACATGCAGACTTTTGCCGGGGCAGGTGTGTGCTTGGCCATAATGCCTTTGCCCAAAACAGGCAGGAAAAACAACCAGGGGATAATAACTGATAAAAAGCCAAAAAGAAGCCCGTCAGATAAACTGGTGGTTAATAGGTCTCTTTGCATGAATTCAGCATAGATAAAAGCATAGCCAATGCCGACTGCATAATGGACAACCCAGCCAAAAGCGTGTTCGCCCTTTATTTCATCTGTGCTTTCAATGTCAGGCTGGTAAAGGCGCGCTGTGCGCAGAACATTGAAAGCCCAACGGCCGACAACAGCCCAATTTGATGGCGGTTGGCTAGTTGTGACCAACAGAAAGCGTTGAAAAATATCCATAGCAAGGCAGGCTGTAATGCCTGCAATAATGATATCCATTTTTGTCGCCCCTGCATAATCAGACTTTAATGTGAACCATATCGTCTCTGCGCATTTAGTCTAGTGCTTGGTCCAGGCAGGTGAAAAATGCTAGGCTCTGATGCAGAATAGCAGATACATGGCAGAGGAACAGGCTGATGTCCCCTTTAAAAACAGAGATCCAGGGTAAAGTGGCAACACTTACACTGAACCGACCAGAGCAAATGAATACAATTGATCTGGGTATGGCAAAAGCCCTTTATGAGGCCAGCTTAAGCTTTACTAAACATTCAACGGTGCGAGCATTAATCATCACAGGTGCAGGCGAAAAAGCATTTTGTGCGGGCGGTGACCTTGCTGCTTTTAATCAGCATGGTGAGGCAATTGGTGAGCATCTTCATGAAGTTACGCATTACCTACATGGGGCCATCAGTCGTTTTGCACGCATGACTCTACCCGTTATTGCAGCTGTTAATGGTGTGACTGCTGGAGGCGGCCTTGCCTTTCTGGGGTTTCCTCAGCTTGTTTTGGCTGCAGACTCAGCTCGTTTCGTTTCTGCCTACACAAAAGCTGGACTGAGCCCTGACGGGTCATCTACTTGGTATTTGCCGCGACTAATTGGTGTTCGACGGGCACAGGAATTTGTTTTTATGAATAGAATGCTAAAGGCTGAAGAGGCTGTTGAATGGGGTCTTGTGAACAAAACAGTGAAGGCTTCTGACTTGATGGATGAGGCAGGCAGTGCAGCAGAAATGCTCGCAGCAGGTCCACGCGCGGCTTATGGCAGGATTAAAGAATTATTCAACAGCAGTTTGACAACGCCGCTGGAGACACAAATGGAGAATGAGGCGAGATATCTTGCCCTGTCAGCGCAAAGTCCCGACGGGCAGGCGGGGATAAAGGCGTTCTTAACAAAAACAGTTCCACACTTTACAGAATAAACAAAGCACGGGCAGTTTTTCGCCATATAGGCACTTGCAACTATTTCCCACTTTATTTTTTGCGAATGATTATTATTAACATGTTGGGGCATATCAGGGGAATAATTAGGGCTATGTCGCAGGAGATGATGTGTCGATATCAGATACGAGACACCAAGGCATAATGAGCCAGTTGACCCTTCAGTTTTGCCGTGTTCCTGCGGTGATGGCCGTTGTCTGTTTATTGATGATGGCACCGTTAATTTCAATTGTGCTGACAGCGACCGGGGATACAGGGAATTTGATGCCCCATCTATTTCAAACTGTTCTGGCTAGGTATGTTGGAAATACTTTATTATTAATGGTTGGAGTTGGTTTTCTCGCAATTATTTTTGGTGTTTCCACAGCGTGGGTCGTGTCGCGCTATCACTTTCCCTGCCGCCGCTTGTTTGACTGGCTTTTGGTGCTGCCTGCAGCAATGCCAGCTTACATCATTGCTTACAGCTACACTGATTTTCTGGAATATGCTGGCCCCTTTCAAACAGTACTTAGACAGATATTTGACTGGCAAACCCCGCGTGACTATTGGTTTCCCGAAATCCGCTCGCTAACGGGGGCTAGTGTTCTGATGGCTGCTGTTCTTTATCCTTACATTTATCTCCTGACTCGCACCGCATTCCGTCAAACTTCCGCCCAGATGTTTGAGGTTGCTGCACTTGTTGGTCGTCCCGTATTTTGGTCAATTGCGTTGCCACTTGCCAGGCCTGCTATCATTGCCGGGTTAGCCCTAGTGCTAATGGAAGTGGTATCTGATTTCGGGACAGTTGAATATTTTGCGCTGGAAACACTTACATTAGGAATTTTTAATATCTGGCTGGGGATGAATAACATGCCCGCGGCTGCGCAACTTGCCTTATGTGCTTTCGTTCTGGTTGGGGCATTACTGATGATAGAAATTTTCGCGCGGTCACGCCGTTTGTTTGAGAATATCGGCGGTGGCCAATTAGGCGTGCCCGTTATAAACCCTTCGCTAACAATAAAATGGTTATGTTTTATGACCTGTCTTATGCCTGTGGCTGTCGGCTTTTTTGTGCCTGTGCTTATCTTGCTTGAGTTTATGGTGTCAGCTGGCCTGCTTGAGGTACGTTTGTCGATGATGGACTTAACACAAAATTCTTTTACGTTGGCGATATGGGCAGCAATTGGGGTCATGACTGTAAGTATTCTGGTAGGATTGCTGGCCACTTACCGTTCTGGTCAACTCGGCCGGATCCTAGCTGGTATGGCGGCATCAGGCTATGCCTT
>DEBO01000017.1:0-3143 GCA_002348585.1 Alphaproteobacteria bacterium UBA2954
AGATGTCGCCTTTTGGCCCGGATATCTGCTGCTGCATCAACATAGAATTTTGCATCAGCCTCTGGCAGAACAACAGTGCCTATATCACGGCCATCTAGAATTGCCCCATTTTTATTTGGTGGGTGTTCAGCAAAGTTGCGTTGTTTACGCAGAAGGGCATGCCGAACCTCAGCAAATGCAGCAACTTTAGACGCAGCTTTGCCAACTTCACTTGTTCTCATCTCATTTCCAAATGGCTGATTCAATTCAAGATCCGTGGCAATCTTGACTATTTCTTTTGGATCAGACACATCTAAATCAAGTCCTTTTGCAAGGGCAAAGAAGCCGACAGCTCGGTACAGTTGGCCAGTATCCAGATAATCAAAATGCAGCCGCATAGCTAATGTGCGACCTAACGTGCCTTTTCCTGATGCAGCAGTGCCGTCAATGGCAATAATCATTTAAGCTTCCTTTGTTTGGCTCGGGCGTTTTGCTGAAGTCCAGCGCTGGTGTAATTTAATTTTATGAGCATTTGGTGTTGTTACACTTCTGGCGCAAATATATTAGCCCCCGCTCCATTCATCAAACTAGCGAACTGTGGAAAACTAGTTGCAATTGTCTTTGTATCCATTACTGAGACTTTTTGCTGGGTGACCATACCCAGAACAAGAAAGGACATTGCAATACGGTGGTCGTGCTGAGATGCGATGGTGGCGCCTCCAGTAATCTGCTTCTGTCCATCTACAGTTAGGCTGTCTGGCTGCTCATCGACAGAAACTCCACAGGCTTCTAGGCCTCTAGCCATTACTGCGATGCGGTCTGTTTCTTTGACCCGTAATTCAGCAATGCCAGGCATGTATGTTCTGCCTTGAGCACAAGAAGCAGCGACAGACAGAATGGGATATTCATCAATCATAGAGGCAGCACGTTTGGCCGGAACTTCAATACCCTTCAGCTTACTTGAACGTGCATGAATATCTCCAACAGGCTCGCCACCTTCCAATCGTTCATTGGTGATTTCTAAATCGGCTCCCATTTCTATTAGGGTCTTTATCAGGCCAATCCGTTGAGGATTCATCCCTACGGCAGGCAGAATAATATCACTTTCAGGCGTAATAAGAGCAGCAACAATGGCAAAAGCTGCAGAAGAGGGATCACGCGGAACTAAAATATTTTTTGCTTTTAGGTTGGCCTCGCCTGCTAAAGTAACTTGATGCCGCCCATCTGCCAGAAAACGCTGTTCGACCTCAACGCCAAAATGCCGCAACATGCTTTCTGTGTGATCACGCGATATATAGGGTTCTGAGATGATGGTAACACCTCTCGCGTTTAGCCCCGCCAGCATAATAGCAGATTTAATCTGCGCAGAGGCGACCTGCGTCGAATAAGATAATGGCAATGCAGGGTTTGCCCCTGTAATTGTAACTGGCAGCAGGCCTTTTCCTTCATTTTTGGGAAGATAGCTGATTTGCGCACCCATCTGTTGCAGTGGGTCTGTAATCCGCTTCATTGGCCGCGATGATAAAGAGGCATCACCTGTGAGTCTTGCTGTCAAAGGCTGCCCGGCTATTGCGCCCATAAGAAGTCGGACTCCGGTGCCGGAATTTCCCAGATCTAGTGGTTTGTCAGGGCTATAAAAGCCGCATGTGCCTAAGCCTTTGACGCTGATCACATTTTTGTTCAAATCATCTTCAATAGAAACGCCCAGCTGTCGCATAGCACAAAGAGTGGATAGAACATCTTCACTACGTAAAAGTCCGCTAATCTCTGTCTGTCCTATTGCCATGCCAGCAATAATAAGAGAGCGATGTGAAATAGATTTATCGCCTGGCACGGTCAAAAGGCCATTCAGGCCACTTGTGAACGATGATACCAATGTTTGTTTTTTCAACATTTTTTTGCCAAAGATGTTTTTTTATTTCGGCTAACGAAAATAGTATTAAGGGAGTCCCTATTTATTTTACTTTTCCCTAAGTTTATTGTGGCTGTAATACTACCTTTACAAGACTAATCAAAGCGTTAATCTTCATTATATGATGAAAAAATTTTTCTAGTTGAAAAATTCTTTTGACATATACCATTATTTCCGGTTATTGGCCCAGAGTATAACAGAATTGAGATATTGATAGGTTTTGTTTATGGCTCAAAAAAAACTCGGACGAAAAAGACGTTGTGCTTCATGTGGAATAAAATTTTATGATCTAACAAAAACGCCCGCCGTCTGTCCGGCCTGCGGCACAGAATTTGATCCTGAAGTTTTACTTAAAAGCAGGCGGGGACGGGCTGCTGTCAAGGTTGATGAAGGTAGAACACCAAAAAAGGAAGAAGACGTAAATGACGATGATGTCGTTGAAAAGACCGAAAACGAGGAATTTGAAAACGATGATGAGGTGTTGGCATCTGAAAGCGATCTGATGTCTATTTCAGCTGACGATGATGATGAAGAAACAGGTTCATCTGGTGTTGAACTTATTGATGTTCTCGATGATGAATTAGATGATTCTGCTGCTTCGGATGATGAATAAAATATTTAGCCAAAATTGTTCATGGTGACAATTTTCTTGCATATATATTTCCTAGCCGCTAAATAAACTGCATAATTCAAAAGGATGGAATGGTTTAGGGGCCATAGCTCAGCTGGGAGAGCGCTACAATGGCATTGTAGAGGTCGTCGGTTCGATCCCGATTGGCTCCACCACCTTCCCATAATTCTATAAATTTGTATGGTGGTAGGTAAGTCATAGTTACGGGTACTTTTGCTATACATAGTTTTGTGCAGCTTAAATAGAAAAACGCTCGCCTAGATAAACCTCACGCACACCTGAATGTCTGACCACCTCATCAGGCGTGCCTTCCATCAAAACTGCGCCATCATGGATGATGTAAGCTCGTTCTATAATGCCCAGCATTTCGCGCACATTGTGGTCAGTAATCAGCACACCAAGACCATGTTCTTTAAGCTGAGCGATCAAATCGCGAATGTCAGCGACTGCAATCGGGTCAATTCCCGCCAATGGCTCATCAAGAAGCAGAAATGAGGGCCTGGCTGCTAAGGCTCTAGCTATTTCAAGACGCCTGCGCTCGCCGCCAGATAAATTTACAGATGGTGTATTGCGTAGATGCCCAATACTGAACTCAGCCAGTAGTTCTTCTAACATGGCATC
>DEBO01000017.1:3486-8903 GCA_002348585.1 Alphaproteobacteria bacterium UBA2954
CTGGTATCTGAATTGCGCTCCGTAATCTCCAGAACAGAAAGGATATTTTTTTCAACACTCAGACCCCTGAAAATACTTGATTCCTGAGGCAGATAGCCGACACCCATGCGAGCGCGCTGAAATAGAGGAGTGTCAGTGACATCCATGCCATCCAGATACATCGCACCTTCATCACATGGGATTAGGCCAGTGAGCATATAAAATGTTGTAGTTTTGCCAGCACCATTTGGGCCAAGAAGGCCGACAGCTTCACCACGTCTTATTCCCAAGGACACATTCCGGACAACACGCTTCTGTCCAAAATATTTACCCAAACCCCGTGCCTGTAGGCCCTTATTTTGAGCGACAACGCGAAGAGTTTCATTATTCATGTCTTCGCCCGTCCTTGACTGATATGGTGATGAAGAGGGGAGTGTAGAAAATTCGGTCACTTTAACTATTTCTTGAAATTAAAAAGTGGAAAGTAATGATACACAATAACTCATTCTTTCAGCCGTGTAAAACGTCCAGACACACGTCCACCTGATTTGTCTGACAACATTTTGCTGATACCTGTGGTGAAATCAACCTCCGCGCGATCGCCTGCCAGCTCAGTTTCTCTATCTTTGACAATAACATTACCGGTCAGCAACGCAGAATCAGCTGCACGGTTATAGTCCGCTTTGTTGGCTGTAGCCTTACTGCCATCGGCTTGAGTAATGGTCACATTTCCCGCTGCTGAAATACGCAAAATATTATTGTTTTCATCAAGATTGATGATAATTTCTTGGCCTGATAGATGGCGGCCATCTTTGAGCTTAATTTCCGCATCTTTTGCGAGTTCAACTATCTGCGCAGCGCGCTTGAAAATAATGGTCTTTTCTGCCGCGCCTGAGCCATCAGGCCCTGAAAGTACAGCGGCTGGTCCGCTTAGGACATAGGTTTCGTTAAGGGCATCATAATCAAGTTTCTGGCCACTTCCATTGTGGTTTTCATCAGCAAAACTGGCATTACCATCAGCAACAATGCGGGTTATTGTCCGTTCAACTGTTTCCGGGGCATAAAATGCCTTCAGGGACTCAGCTCTAATTTTCTGTTTGCCTTGAATAGCTTCTGCGTTTCCTATGGCATGGTAGAAGGCCTCTTTTCGGTTCCATTCCAAACTGTTTTTAGCATTGACCACCATATCGTCAGCATAAGTGTTGGCAGGCAGTGCGGCCAATATTACTCCCAGCACTGAAATAAGAGCAATCTTGCAAGTCAAAAGTAATTTTGCTTTCCAAACAGAAGGATTTTCACAAGTCATTGTTATCTTCTCCTTCTTCATCACTTTTGTTTCAAGAGTGCTTGTGTTTGTCCTGTAAACAAAATAATTTCGCCTCTTTTTTCTGAGACCATGCCTTCAGATGTCAGTTCAATTTGAGGCCCTATAACGAAAACAGGCATATCTGTTTTCAAATCACCTGTGTCAATAAGGGCGGTCATTTTCTGGCTTTTAACAAGCATGTCCTGCTTTTTTTGATGAATTTGCACATTGCCAGACATATCCAGCGTGGCAGTTATCGAATTGTAGACAGCCTCTTTCGAAAGTAAGGTTGTCATACCATCAGTTTTTGATGATATCCATCCATCTGCTTCATAGAGGTGAAGCAGGCCAGCCTGATCTTTCATTTCAACAACTCTGTCTGCCTTTATGCTATATTTCAGACCTGACTCTGTCACACCTGCATATTCAGCACCGGTAAGCTGCAATTGATTAGCTGGCGTTTTGCTGACTGTTTCCAAACTGATCTCAATATTTTCAGATTCAGAAAGGAAACCGGTCCACAGGATGGTTGCACCGCTGATGATTGCGCTCGCAACTAAGAGCATCAAGCTTACAGATAAATGCCGTTTACCTTGGTTGTTTGCTGTTCCGTTTTCTGGAGCCTGTAATGGGGCGGCCCTACTGGCGAAAAGAGGAATCTTCGGCTTATATTCTTCAGTCATGCTTGTTTCCTTGAGTGAGAAGACCAGCTTCTAGTGATGAAAAATATCAAGCATTTCAAAACCAGCGAGATCCAAATCAGTTCGTGTATTCAAAAAAGCAAAGCAGTTTTCTGCTATCTGCAGCCTGTCTGAACATATGAGCATATCTCTCAATTTAGCTTTGATCTGATGCAGATAAAGCACATCCCCGGCAGCGTAATCTTCCTGCGCCTTGCTGAGTTCATCAGAGCCCCAGTTGGAGGATTGCTGTTGTTTTGATATCTCGAGCCCCAAAAGCTCGCGACATAAATCAGCCAAACCGTGTTTGTCAGTGTAAGTTCGGCAGAGTTTTGAGGCAATTTTGGTGCAAAATAAGGGACCATAAATAGGGCCAATATGTTGTTTCAGCATGGCTATGTCAAAACGGCCAAAATGGAACAGTTTTTCGCAAGACGAGTCAGCAAGTAAATGTGCTAAATTTGGGCAAGGCTTTTGGTAGGCGGAAATTTGGACAAGGTGGGCGTTGCCGTCACCAGCAGAGAGTTGTACAAGGCACAACCTGTCGCGTTGTAAATTCAGCCCCATTGTTTCTGTATCAATGGCAACAACGGGCCCAAGGGAAAGGCTGTCAGGCAAATCATGCTTATGAAGATATATTGACATAATGTGTCCTGTTTGTACCTTAGTGGCGAGAGGTGATAACAGCCTGAGATACGCCTGTTTCCATCTTACTATGCTGTATAATAGCTGACCACATCCTTCTTGTCAGGTCTGCGTCTCTCCTTAGGGTCTTCATTTTTCGTGCCAATATAAATAAAACCAGCAAATTTATCTGACTCTGGATTGCCGCCCAACGTGCGCAGCAGCTTGTCATTATAGGCATACCATTCTGTTACCCATTGTGCGCCATAACCAAGTGCTAGGGCTGCACTGAGCAAATTCTGGCAGACGGCACCTGCAGACAACTGCATTTCCCAGACAGGTATTTTGGGGTGTTCTTGCGGACAGGACAACACAGCGATTACGGCTCCTGCACGAGTAAAACGTCCCTCTTCAAAGGCAAGCATGGCTTCAGTTGCATCCGGATTAAGCCGTTTGAATTCTGGAACTAAAACTGTCTTTCCTAAATATAAGGCTTGGGTTGGTAATATCACAACAATTTGCCATGGGGCCAGAACAGCGTGGTCTGGCACGCGCAGGCCGCAATCAATAATTAGATCCAAATCAGCCTTTGGCACGGGCTGATTACTTAAATTTCGGATTACAACAGATCGTCGGTTACGGATAAATTCAGTAATTTCATTCATTATAACCTCGCAAAAAGGAACTTAATGAGCATCTGGTTCGTGTAATGAAACAAATGTAGGACAAGCGTTATATAAGGTAATAGCAGATTTATAAGTTTCAGAACAGCCGAAGTCTTAACAGCGCACTACAAAGCAAAAAAGTGGCATTAATGCCCCTTCCGCATGTTTGTCATTATTAATCAAAGCTTATTGTGCATCAAAACGATCAGCATTCATCACCTTGGTCCATGCGTGCACAAAATCGCGATTGAATTTATCCTTATTATCATTCTGCGCATAAATCTCAACGAGGGCCCTTAGTTGCGAGTTCGACCCAAACACTAAATCAACACGGCTGGCGGTGCGTACTGATTCGCCGGTCTTCAGGTCAAAGGCTTCATACTTATTAGAACCTGCTGGCTTCCATTCCACGTTCATATCAAGCAAAGTGGCGAACCAGTCATTTGACAATTTGCCTGAGGATGACCAAACACCATTGCCAGAGGCACTGATGCCTACAGAGCGCAGGCCACCGACCAAAACTGTCATTTCTGGAGCGGTGAGGCCAAGAAGTTGGGCTTTGTCCAACAGCATTTCTTCAGGTGACGTAGTGAAGTCTGTTTTCTGGTAATTTCGGAACCCATCAGCAACGGGTTCAAGCACAGAAAATGAATCCGCATCTGTCTGCGCTTCGCTGGCATCGCCGCGGCCAGGAAGGAACGGCACATCCATGCCGCTTGCATCTTCAACACCGACATTGCCGGCAAGTACAATCACATCGGCAAGGCTTGCACCATGCTTTTCAGCAATCGGTTCCAGAATACCCAGCACTTTAGCTAATTGAGTTGGCTTGTTAGCTTCCCAGTCTTTTTGCGGAACTAGCCTAATACGGGCGCCATTTGCTCCGCCGCGCATGTCCGAACCACGGAATGTCGATGCGGAGGCCCACGCTGTTTCAATCATCTCCTGAACTGTGAGGTTGGCAGTCCTAATTGTAGCTTTCACAGCAGATACATCAAAATCAGCATTACCTGCTGGTACTGGGTCCTGCCAAATCAGTTCCTCTTCAGGAACTTCAGGACCTAGGTAGCGACATTTTGGTCCCATGTCACGGTGCAAAAGCTTGAACCACGCTCGTGCAAAAGCGTCAGCAAACTGGCTGGGGTTCTTGTGAAACCGTTCGGACACAACCCGATATACCGGGTCTTTTATCATCGCCATGTCAGCAGTGGTCATCATCGGTGTGACTTTTACAGATGCATCATCCACTTCCGGAGCCATATCTTCTTCAACAATATCAACAGGGTGCCAAATATGCGCGCCAGCAGGGCTTTTTGTTAGTTGCCAGTCATATTTAAACAGCAACTCAAAATAACCATTATCCCACTTGGTCGGATTTGCTGTCCAGGGCCCTTCAATGCCGCTGGTTGTGGTATCGCGGCCTTTCCCTGCGCCATGGCTGTTTGCCCATCCGAAGCCCATCTGGTGAATAGGGGCGCCTTCTGGTTCTGTCCCGACGAGTTCAGGGTCACCGGCGCCGTGCGCTTTACCAAAAGTGTGGCCTCCTGCGACTAGTGCGACAGTCTCTTCATCATTCATTGCCATACGGCCGAATGTTTCACGGATATCCTGAGCGCTCAGCATCGGGTCCGGATTTGCGTTCGGACCTTCTGGATTGACATAAATCAGTCCCATCTGAACCGCAGCCAGCGGATTTGCGAGAGACTGGCGTGTACTCTCATAGCGTCTGTCATCAAGCCAAGTGGTTTCTACACCCCAGTAAATATCTTCTTCAGGCGCCCATATATCATCACGGCCACCCCCAAAACCAAAGGTTTTCCCGCCCATTGATTCAATAGCTACATTCCCTGCGAGAATAAGCAGATCAGCCCATGAAATTGCGTTGCCATATTTTTGTTTCACGGGCCATAACAAGCGGCGCGCCTTATCCAGATTACCGTTATCCGGCCATGAATTTAACGGTGCAAAACGCTGTGCACCGGTACCGCCGCCCCCGCGGCCGTCACCTGTCCGATATGTCCCTGCGGCGTGCCAGGTCATACGAATGAAAAATGGTCCGTAATGGCCGTAATCTGCTGGCCACCATTCCTGGGTATCTGTCATCAAATCATGCAGATCCTTTTTCAGAGCTTTGTAATTAAGACCTTTGAAGGCTTCACGATA
>DEBO01000032.1:0-6337 GCA_002348585.1 Alphaproteobacteria bacterium UBA2954
ACAGGCGGAATGGAGGAGGTTCTGGCTGGACATCCGGATGTTGCCGAATGTGCGGTTATTGGCGTGCATGACGCGCTGAAAGGTCAGGTACCGCTTGGTTTTGTGGTATTGAAAACGGGGACACCCCGCGTCGGAACAGAGATTCTGGCTGAAATTATCCAGCGTGTGCGCTCAGAAATCGGCCCTGTTGCAGCGTTTAAACAAGCTGTGATTGTCGGCCGCCTGCCCAAAACACGTTCCGGAAAAATTCTGCGTGCCACAATGCAGAAGATTGTCCAGAATGAAGACTTTCCTTTGCCCGCCACAATTGATGATCCAGTTATTCTGGAAGAAATTGATGATGCGGTTCAACAGGCAGGCCTGAAACAGGTTTAACGACGATAGAACAGGAAAGGCATGCCTTGCCTGTTTGTATTTTCTGCTTTATGGCAGTTCAGTTAAATCAGCAACTTGTTCAGCATCCTGTTTTGGCTGCCCCCCGGCCTTTTCAATTGCGGAGTTGAGGTCCTGCTGTTTGCATAAGCCCAACATAGCCGGGTGTTTAGCCTGAATATTGGAAATATTCCAGTGTGTGCGCTCACGGATTTTGGTGATAGTATCTTTGGTGGTGCCAATCAGTCGGCTGATTTGGGCATCAGATAATTCAGGGTGATGTTTGACCAACCAAGCAATTGCATCAGGTTTGTCACCACGCCGGGCAACCGGTACATAGCGCGGACCTTTGGTGCGGGCTGTAGGTTGAGGTAGATTTGATTTTGATAGCTCAAGCCTAGCTAAAGGATCAGCCTCACAACGCGCGACCTCCTCTTTTGACAGTTGATTATTTGTAATCGGATCATATCCCTGCATGCCGGCACCGATTTCACCATCAGCAATGGCTTGTACTTCAAGAGGATGCAAATCGCAAAAAGCCCCGATCTGGTCAAAGGTCAGTCCTGTATTATCAATCAGCCACACGGCTGTCGCTTTTGGCATAAGAAGCTGTGTCATCGCACGAACCCTTTTTCATTTTCTCAACACTTTTTGGGCGGCTGACAGCCCAGAGGGCCAGCCGATTCCAAACACGCCCGAAAATCGAAGCATTTTAGTGTCTTGATGGAACCTGACATATATATAGCCCTTTGACTGAAATTTGCAAACAGACCTTTTGTTTCCTAAAATTGTAGAACAGCAATGCCGCCAGTATGGGCGATAATGCATCTGTGAAGATTTTTAAGAGAGGGAAGACGTATGGAAGATGAATTTGACGCATTTAAACCTACCTATGCACCAAAATCGTTTTACAACTGGAATGTTGAGGATTTGAAAGACTATCAAGAACAACTGAAAGCAGAAATTGTCAGAATTGACGAAATTCTGGAAACAAAACAGGATGTCAGTGCAAAAGCAGAAGCCCTATTTAAATCCTGAAGAATTTGTGTTTGAAGTGAATATATTTGTTTGGTTGGTGAGGAAGCGGATATGACGCGTTTATCTGCACGGATGGTTATGATCACCGGTGGTGTATCGGGGTTGGGGTTGGCAATGGCATCAGCATTTGCCGCAACGGGGGCGCATCTTTATGTTGGCGGCCAGATGTTGGATAAGAAGGCGGCAGATATTCTTGCCCAGTTAAAAGAGAAAGGTGCAGCTTCTTGCCATTTTGATGATGCTGATTTGCGGGATGTGGCGGCAGCCCGCGGCATGGTGGATAAAGCAGCTGATGTGATGGGCTGCGTGGATGTGCTAATTAATAATGCAGGCATCCAGCATGTTGCACCTATCGATGAATTTCCGCCTGAAAAATGGCAGGATATTATAGATGTCAATTTATCTGCTCCATTCCACCTGATTTCTTCTGTCCTGCCAGGCATGAAGCAGCGGGATTTTGGTCGGATAATCAATATTGCTTCTGCGCATGGTCTTGTAGCTTCAATTCATAAATCTGCTTATGTTGCTGCCAAACACGGGCTGGTTGGGCTGACCAAGACTGTCGCGCTAGAAACAGCGCAGCAGAATATCACCTGTAATGCGATTTGCCCGGGATTTGTTCTGACAGAGCTTGTTGACCAACAGGTTCGCGCGCATGCTGAGAAAACAGGCTTGCCTTATGATGAAGCGGGGATTGCGATGGTCAGTGAAAAACATGCCGCTGGTCAGTTTCTGATGCCCCAACAGATCGCGGATATGGCTCTGTTTTTGGCCCGTGATGCGGCCCAGAATATCACCGGGTCCAGTTTTTCTCTGGATGGCGGCTGGACAGCCCAATAAGAAACGCCCCACATTAATCCTGATCATCCCTTATCAAAGCCAGGCAGCGGGTGCATCCAGTCCGGGATGTGAAGGCTGATTATCTGCCCGTTATCCGTGGTAATCTCAGCTATGCCGGCTAGGCTGTCCTGAACCGCATCAAGGCGCAGGCTGGCTAGAGCGATGTCCCCGCGATCTGGCAGGCTTGCTGTTGATCCGGTCTGTCCAATGGTTTTGTCACCGCGCTGCAGGGCCTGACCTGATATAAGCTTTCCATAAAAAGAAATTGGCAATAGGCGGCGTTTGACTAGACCACGATAATAGGTGCGGGCGGTCACCTCTTGGCCAACATAACACCCCTTTTCAAAATCTATCGCGCCCAAAAGGTGAAGTCCAGCCTCCAGCATCAGCGCCCGGTTAGGTGTCAGATCAGTTGCCCCTTCAGGAACACCAAGGCTGATACGCAGTGCCTGCCAGTACTTTGCCTCTTCCTGCTCTGGCAAGCCAACAGTCTTAGAGAAAAGCACAAGTTTTCCGAGGGCCTTATGGCGTTCGTCATAAGCACTGATAAAGCTATTTGGCACACTGAAATTTGCGTGGTTTTCTCCCCATATATGTCCTGCACAAAGGTTAGAGTTGACAGTAATTTCTATTTTCCTGCGCAGCCGATACATTGTTAACCGCTTCGCAAGCGGGGCGGCCTGTTCTGTTTCTGTAACAAGAAAGACCGTATCTGCGGTGGCCATCACCATCATATCAAACAGGATCCGCCCTTGTGGTGAGAGCAGGCAGGCAGCACGGGCAGTGTCGCTGGCAAGGGTGTTAATCTGAGCGGTCAGTATATCATTCAGAAAATCACGCACATCTTCACCCGTCAGGCTGATGATATGCTTGTTTGGGTGAACAGACAAAACAGGTCGTTCTGGCGGGGCGGGCATAAAACTCATTGTTGAAGTACCTGTCCTTTGTAGGGCGCAAGATAAAAATGGCGTTCACGTGACCAAAAACAATCTTTACCTTCTGGTTTCACCGTTACAAAGCCCTCGTCCTGAAAAAAGTGGTAATCCTGTGTGCAGCCATACCATGTCACATACAGCCGGTCAGTATCCAGCCACACATCGCCAATAGGTTTTGTTTTTACGGTGATCTGTGGCAGGTCGGCGGGAAAACACTGGCCTTGTTTTTTACCCTTGCAGTTTGTCTCTGCAGATCCAATCATACGCAGATAGCTGAGTTGACCCTCGCTGGCTTTAAAGCCTTCATCATCAAACATCTCACACCCATCTGTTGGTGGATTTTTGCTTTGAGTAAACTCACAGGTAAACCAGATGCCATCCCCAATTGGCTGTTCGGCTGCCTGCATCTTTAAAGGCAGCAGACCAAGCAGACAAATTAGGACGATGAATATTTTTTTGTAATTTAAATGGAAAGAATGGGCCATAGTTGAAAAATGGGTTAAGATGAAAAAGATTGCAACTGGCAATCAGCTTTTACGAACTGGATCTTGGCTGATGATAATGGCGAAAGTAAGGATGTTTTCATAATGGCCATCCATCCAGAGC
This sequence comes from Alphaproteobacteria bacterium UBA2954, assembly GCA_002348585.1. GTDB lineage: Bacteria > Pseudomonadota > Alphaproteobacteria > Puniceispirillales > Puniceispirillaceae > JADHLI01. Next base: position 3,792 of record DEBO01000032.1, read on the forward strand.
GAAGACAGCTTTCTGATGAGCTTCATGCCCGTCCGTTTCATGATTTTGACGGTGCTGGCCGCTTTATCCGCTATGTTTTTCTTTATGACAATTCAGATCAAGATATTGTCAGCCATATCAACGACTGGCTGACGGCGAAGGATCGCCTGCCCCTCGCGTTGCGAGAAAAATTCAGGCGGGAGACATTTAAGAGTTTTATTTTCAGGATAGAGCGGCACACTGAATTTGTGACAATCGGTTTTATTATGAAAGGGGAGACAGTTCGCAACGGGCTGACCAAAGGAGCATTTGACAAGTCTGCCTGGCCAGTTCTGCCCTTTGACGTAATTGATACTGTACCCGGCAGCCTGTTTCATGCCATCTGGGTAGAGATAGGAGGGCGGGCACCCGCCAAGCTTGACCCGCTGAAAGTTCAGTTTATGCTGAACTGTCAGGCTGAGGCCTCAAGCCAGATATCGGATGGGGCTGGTCAGCTGCATTGCAGTTTTGATATTGATGAGAATGAGTTTTCACGTGCCATTGTTTTTCATAACTTTATTACGCCAGAGCGCATGGGGCGCATGGTCTTGCGGATTATTGAGATGGAAACCTACCGCATGCTAGCCTTACTTGGCCTGCCAGTGGCGCGGAAATATCTCTCAACACTAGTGCAGATAGAACATAAACTGACAGACCTGACGCAGCAGTTAACTGAACAGATTTCGAGAGATGATACTGAAGTTCAGGCCTTGTTGCCGGCACTGTCCCAGCTGGCTGCACAGGTTGAAGAAATATCTGCAAATACATCGTACAGGATGTCGGCGACCAAAGCCTATCATGATATTTTTTTGGCTCGTCTTGAAGGTCTTCGTCTAGCACGCCTTAATGGGCATCAAGGAGTTTATGGGTTTTTGGACAGGCGGATGATGCCAGCCATGCAGACCTGTTTTGCCTTTGGTGAGCGAGTACAGACTTTGTCTCAGCGCATTGAACGGACAGGGTCGTTGCTGCGCACACAGACAGAGACAACAATTCAGAGACAAAATCGTGATTTGTTGTCTTCTATGGACAGGCGCGCGCAAGCCCAACTGCGCCTGCAACAGACTGTTGAGGGTCTGTCTGTTATAGCGGGAACTTACTATGGCGTGGGCCTCGTGGGCATTCTAGCGGAGGGATTTAATCTTCAGCCACCTTTTGATAAATTAGGCCTAGTGAAAGCCTTTGCCGTGCCTTTTGTAGCTGTTGTGATTTGGTTTTTTATCAATCGGGTCAGTAGGTCTGTTAGCAGGTTAAATAGATAAATCATTTTAGTAGCTTGTTAGATAACTTTGTCTGTCCAAGAAGATTAAACCATAAAAAGGACACAATAGTGCTAAATAGGCTTAGAGATGCCAGCAGTAATATAATATCATCCAGCTGAAAGTGACGGTCGATGAGAATGCCTATTAAGGCCGGTGACAAGGCGCTAGCAAAGACATTCATTGGCATGGCAAGAGCCTTAATTTCGCCCAACCAGTTTGTGCCATATCGTTCTGCCAAAAGGGCATTTATTAGAGGCGGTATCATACCTCCGCCTGCGCCAAAAAGCACAAAATACACTAGTAACCAGTATGTGCCATGACCCCACCACAAGAACAGGCAAGAAAATAATAAAGGAATCTGGCTGACATAAGCCACACGGTGGGCGGTAAGCCTGTCTATCAAAAAGCCAGAAAAAAATGCGCTCCCCACAGCTGCCAGCGCATACCAGATATAATTTGAAGACCAGAGCCATAACGGCACAGCCTTTTGCTCCGCTATATAAATCTGATGGAAGAACAGGCCAGTGATGGTAAAGCTAGGCACCATCATCAGCCAGATGATAACCGCCCAAAACGCACCGTCCCGCATAACTACATGCCGGCGGACAGAAAATGTATAATTAGGTATTTCAGGGCTGTCATGGGCAGCGCGGCCAGGGCCATCCTGATAGAGTGTACGCCGCGTTAAAAACGGGATAGACGGGGCAAAGCTAAAAAATGCAATTATAGACAGGATAATCCAGACTGTGCGCCAGTCTGTGATTGAAAGCGCAAGGATAACAAGAAGAGGAAAAGCCGCTTCGCCAAATGGCATGCCCAGGCCACATAAGGCAAGTGCTCGTCCTCTGGTTGCAATATACCGCCTCGTTACAGCCGTGCTGTATACATGATACATCATCCCCTGCCCAGACAGGCGCAGAAGATAAAAGCCAAGAACAAGGCTGAAAACTGAGCTGATAAATGAGAAATGAAACGCGGCCAGACAGACCCCACCAAGGGTCATCAGTGACAGGCGGGATACGCTAACAGTATCCGCCAGCTTGCCCAACCAGAACAGGGTCAGCGCGCTGGCAGTTGTAGCAAAAGCGTAATAGCTGCCAAATTCACCATGGGTCAAGTCAAGAGATGTGCGGATATCATGACTAAACAAAGAAATGAAAAATGTCTGGCCAAGAGAAGACCAAAATGACATCAGCAGCCCATAGAACAGAAACCGCCATTCCTGGCGTAGTAAACCAAAGGTGGAAATCTTATCTGAAAGAGAAG
>DEBO01000032.1:6681-8657 GCA_002348585.1 Alphaproteobacteria bacterium UBA2954
GGTGGGCATTACCGTAAAAACAGCTCCGGCTAAAACTACAGTTCAACAGTCAGCCCTTGGATAGGAAAGGTCAAGTCTGTTTCAGGGGTCATCTGCTCGCTGGTTCTATCTCGTAGATGAAGACAGAATAAATAGCGGAGTAAAGGTCAAATGATGGCCCTAAAATTTATGGTAAGATTTTTATTTGTAGTTGCGATTATAATAAGTCTGACTAGCTGCACACAATGGCTTTTTAGGGCAGATATGGCTGATTACGCAGATAATCGTCCTGCCCTAAAATTAGAGGAATTTTTTGACGGTAAAAGCTATGCTTACGGTATATTTGAAGACAGATTTGGCAATCTGAAGCGTCAGTTTCGTGTACAGATCGATGGCCAGGCAGATGGAGGTCGTCTGACACTGGACGAGCAATTCATTTATGATGATGGAGAGACCGCCCGCCGGGTCTGGAGAATTGACAATCTCGGCCCTGACGGGCTTGGCCTCTTACGATATCAGGGCCGTGCAGAGGATATAGATGGTGTGGCCACAGGCCAGATTGCGGGAAATGTCTTGTCTTGGTCATATAATATTGAGCTGTCGATGTCCGGGCAGCAGCTTCAGGTCAGATTTGATGATTTCATTTACCAGCTTGATCAGGATATTGCGATTAACCGCGCTTTTGTGAGTAAATGGGGTGTGGAAATTGGCAGTGTGACTTTGGTCTTTTTGCGGGGGCAGACGGCTGCGCAAATGCCAGAAATGAATCTGGCCAAATGGTAGCCGATTAGCGTTTTCTGCCTATATATGTAAGAAGTACAAACACGTATAGATAAGAGGCTGATATGCCAGATTCGTTGCCCATTTGGGATTTAACAGATTTGTATACTGATAGTAGCACGTCCATCCAGCAGGACTTGGATACTGCCAAGCAGCAGACAGAAAAGCTTGTCCAGCATCAAGGGCGCCTCAGCCAGATGACAGGTGCTGAACTCGCAGCAGTAATCGCGGAGTATCAATCTGTCTCTGAACGTCTGTCGCGTATCATTTCACATGCGGATTTGCAATTTGCCGCAGATATGGCTGATCCAAAGACGGGCCAGCATGCACAAGGAATGAAAGAGGCGATTTCAGGTTTTTCATCACAGTTGATGTTTATTGAACTTGAACTGGCCGCTATGGATGAGGATGGTTTTCAGGAGGCGTTGAGCGACCCTGATTTTTATCATTTTCTGCCCTGGTTGCGACGTCTCCGGGCTTTTGCCCCGCATCAGCTTGAAACCCGGCTTGAACAGATGCTCGTTGAACGCACTCCGGCGGGACGCGGTGCCTGGATACGTCTGTTTGATGAAACAGCAACCGCTTTGCGTTTTAAGTTTCAGGGCACAGAAGTAACAGAAGCTGAAGTCCTGAATAAATTGTCAGACCCGTCTGCTGATATCCGCAAAGAAGCTGGTCAGTCTTTATCTGAGGTCATGCAGAATAATCAGCGACTTTTCTGCTTAATTTTAAATGTGATTGCCAAGGATAAGGAAATTGACGACAGATGGCGGGGGTTCAACCGCCCTGTCTCGTCACGTAATCTTGCCAATGATGTTGATGACGCTACGGTGGATGCTCTGGCCAGCGCAGTAACAGCCCGCATGCCAGACATCGCGCATCGCTATTACCAGCTAAAGGCTGGCTGGATGGGTGCAGATGAACTCTCCTGGTGGGACAGGAACGCTCCTTTGCCAGGGGATGATGACAGACGTTTTAATTGGTCTGACGCCCGGCAGATCGTCACAGATGCTTTTGCTGGTTTTGACCAGCCAATGGCTAATGTTGCGCAGCAGTTTTTTGACCGGAACTGGATTGACGCGGAAGTGCGTAAAGGTAAAGCATCCGGTGCGTTCAGCCACCCAACTGTGCCTTCAGCCCATCCTTATATTCTAATGAACTTTGATGGTCGGGCACGTGATGTGATGACCTTGGCTCATGAAATGGGGCATGGCATT
>DEBO01000032.1:8978-12540 GCA_002348585.1 Alphaproteobacteria bacterium UBA2954
TGAAATGGGGCATGGCATTCATCAGGTGCTAGCAGCAGATAAAGGCTATCTGATGTCAGATACGCCTCTGACACTGGCTGAAACAGCCTCAGTTTTCGCTGAAATGCTTGCCTTCCAGACCTTAGTTGACAAGGCCCCGAATAACGCAGCGCGACGCTTTCTTCTGGCCGGAAAAGTAGAGGATATGTTGAATACGGTTGTGCGCCAAATCGCCTTCCATAATTTTGAAACTGCCTTTCATGATGCCCGTAAATCAGGTGAGGTATCTGCCGAGGTGCTGTCAGATTTGTGGATACAGACACAAACGCAAGCATTGGGTCCTGCTGTCCGTCTTGATGACAGCTATCGGTCGATTTGGGCTTATATCCCACATTTTGTGCATACGCCTTTTTATGTTTACGCCTATGCATTTGGTGATTGTCTGGTGAATGCGCTCTGGCAGAATTATCAAGAGAAATCAGCTGCAGATAAAATAGTTTTTTCTGAGCAATATATCCAGCTGTTAAAAGCTGGAGGCACCAAACGCTATAATGAAGCTCTTGCGCCTTTTGGTCTGAATCCGGCAGATGCGTCATTCTGGAATATGGGGCTTGATATGATCGCAGACATGATTGACGAGCTAGAGAGTTTGTCCTGAGACAGGCGTGTAAAAGAGGAACCAGATAAGATGGCAGCTTATGATGGTCAATCCGGAGTTGGCGGGCGCATTCGCCGTTATGCACGGGTCACAGGAACAATGTCAGGGCTGGCGGCCCGTCTAGCAGGCGAACGCTATTTGGGGATGGATGTGGATAGAAACAAACATGCTGCCCAGCTTCGTGAGGCATTGGGCGGGCTAAAGGGGCCATTGATGAAGGTGGCCCAGATTTTATCCACGATTCCTGATGCGTTGCCGCCTGAATATGCAGAAGAACTGGCTGCCCTTCAAGCGGATGCCCCGTCTATGGGCTGGCTGTTTGTAAAGCGCCGCATGGCAGCTGAATTGGGGGCGGACTGGCAGTCAAAATTTGCATCATTTGACCGGCAGGCCGTATCAGCTGCATCCCTTGGCCAGGTGCATAAAGCCACATCCCATGATGGCAAGCTGTTGGCGGTCAAGCTGCAATATCCGGATATGGCGTCGGCAATTGATGCGGATCTGGCCCAATTAAAACTGGTTTTTCAGCTTTATGAACGTTTTGACAGTGCAATTTCAACTGCTGATATCCATACGGAGTTATCAGATAGGCTGCGTGAAGAGCTGGATTACAGGCGTGAGGCCGCAAATCTGAAGCTGTACAGTCTGATGCTAAAAGATGAACATCAGGTGGTTATGCCTGAATATTGTCCTGACTTATCGTCTGAGCGGGCGCTAACGATGAGCTGGATAGAGGGCCAAAAGCTGATGGTCTGGCTGGAGACAGAGCCGTCTCAGGAAGCACGCAATCAGGTAGCTATGAATATGTTTCGAGCCTGGTATGTGCCTTTTTATTTTTATGGCGTGATCCATGGTGACCCGCACTTAGGCAATTATTCGATTGATTCTGATTTGAATATTAATCTGATGGATTTCGGGTCCATACGCATCTTCCACCCTGAATTTGTAGCCGGTGTTATTGAGCTGTATCGCGCCCTGAGCCAGCAGGATGATGATCTAGCGCGTCTGGCCTATGCGAAATGGGGATTTCACGGACTTGATGATGAAGCGATTACGGTCTTGAATATGTGGGCAGGGTTTATTTATGCCCCCTTGCTCTCTGATGAGGTGCGCCCCATCCAGCAGATGCGTGGTGGTTCAGAAGGGCGTGAGTTGGCTGGGCGTGTCCATCAGGAATTAAAGCGGATTGGTGGCATCAAACCGCCGCGTGAATTTGTGTTGATGGATCGGGCAGCTGTGGGCTTGGGCTCTGTATTTATGCATCTTAAAGCAGAGGTAAACTGGCATCGCCTGTTTCATGATCTGATTGATGATTTTGACACAGAACAGCTGAGTCAGAGGCAAAGCAAGGCCTGCGGGGCGGCAGGCCTGCCGGATGATGTCTTTGCTCATGAGCATATATAACTTGTCTATTTGACTAACTTCAGGGTTTGTGTGGCCATTTCAACGCGCCTCAGGTAAAAACAAAAATGAGGTTTGCGAAGAGAAGGCATCAGGTTATGGCATTGATTTATCCAGTGATTTTATGTGGGGGAGCAGGGACACGTCTCTGGCCGCTGTCACGAAGGTCAATGCCAAAACAGTTTTTAAATTTAACAAGTGAGGACAGTTTATTTCAGCAGGCAGCATTGCGTGTGTCAGGTCGAGAATTTGAAGATCCGCTCGTTATTACGGCAAATGATTATAGGTTCATTGCTGCTCAGCAACTGGCCGATATAGGCATAAAACCGAATGCTGTTTTGCTCGAACCTTCACCTAAGAACACAGCCCCTGCAATACTAGCAGCTGCTGGAAAAATTTATGATGAGGACGCAGATGCGTTGATGCTGGTAGTGTCTTCAGATCATTATATTCCTGATCAGGCAGCCTTCATAGAACGGGTGGCAGCAGCAAAAAAGTCAGCGAAATCAGGGGCTTTGGTGACTTTTGGTATTAATCCTGTCCGTCCCGAGACAGGGTATGGCTACATCGAAACCGGACAAAAACTATCAGACGCCGATGGTTTTGCTGTGGCCGGGTTTCATGAAAAACCTGATGAGGATTCTGCTAAAAAAATGATTGAACAAGGTGGCTATCTTTGGAATTCAGGTATTTTTTTAATGCAGTGTAAGATAGTTCTGAAATTAGCAGAACAACATGTACCTGACATGTTGAGGTTGGTCAGACAGTCCTTAAAGCTGGGCAAGATGGATCTAGACTTTCTGCGTCTTGATGAGACATCCTGGACTGAAGTTGAGGCTGAATCAATTGATTATGCGATTCTTGAAAAGACAGATAACCTGACTGTTTTTTCTTTTTCTAGACGCTGGTCCGATCTGGGTGACTGGCAGGCTGTTATGCGAGAGATGTCAGCAGATAGGCAAACAGATTCAAAAGGAAATCTGCTGGTAGGCAAATCCAGCCAGATCAACAGCCACTCTTGTCTCATCTGGTCTGATAATCCTGAGCAGGTTGTTGCTGCTGTTGGCCTCAACGATCTGATTGTTGTCGCTATGGCCGATGCGGTTTTGGTGGTAGATAAAGAACAGGTTCAATCTGTGAAGCAGATTGTTGAGTTGCTTGCTCAGCAGAAATTTAGCCAGGCCTTGGAAAAGCCGCGCCAATTTAGGCCATGGGGCTGGTTTGAGACTCTTGTTCTGGCTGAAGGGTGTCAGGTGCGGCGGGTGCATTTATATCCGCAGACACAAATGTCTCTGCAGACCCATCAGAAGCGTTCTGAAAACTGGGTTGTTATAAGCGGTATTGCTGAAGTGCAGCTAAAGGAAAGGCTTGTCAAGCTGGGCGCTAATGATTCTTTGGATATTCCAGCAGGTACGGCCCACAAATTATCTAATCCTGCAGATGTGGCCCTGACTTTAATCGAAGTCAGAACGGGTACTTATCTGGGTGAAGATGATGTTGAGCGGTTATAGCCAAACCATCTTT
>DEBO01000032.1:12900-14809 GCA_002348585.1 Alphaproteobacteria bacterium UBA2954
GGCCTCGTAGCTCATCAGGATAGAGCGACAGATTCCTAATCTGTAGGTAGCAGGTTCGAGTCCTGCCGAGGTCACCATCACAGCTGTCTTATTGTGTTAGATCAAAGCAGCTTGACCGTTGTGTGCCATCTATCCATGATGAAGTTCATGATTGACCATCCCTCATTTTTTTTTTCTGAAACTGTCTCTAACAGGCTTGGCTCTGGCCCTGTTTATTGTATTGGCCGGGCGGGGATGGACTTATATCCTGAACCAATTGGCGCAAACACAGAAGACGCCGAATATTTTCGAGCAGATATGGGCGGATCTGCCGGAAATATTGCTGTCGCGCTGGCGCAGCAAGGTGGGCACGCGGCGCTGGTGACAGTGTTTTCAGATGACCAGGTTGGCCGTTTTGTGCAAGCCAAATGTAATCAGTACGGAGTTGACATTACTTTCTGCCAGACACAGTCAGGTCTGTATCGCAATTCTCTAGCGATCGCTGAGACAAAACCGCAGAATGCCGGTGTGGTGATTTACCGCAATGATGCAGCAGACTTGCAGATTTCAGAAAAGGATATTCAGCGCCTTGATTTCAGTAGAGCTGGCGGGCTACTAATCACTGGAACCGCTATGTCTGGCGAGCCATCTGCATCAGCGGTGAGTATTGCGATTGCAGCTGCAAGACAGGTCGGCTGCCCTGTTATTTTCGATATTGATTACAGGGAAACTGCGTGGTTAGATGCTGCGGCTGCGGCCTCGCGTATGAGACCTAAACTTGCACAGGCAGACATTTTGGTTGGCAATAATGATGAATTCACTGTGATGTATGGTGGCGATGAAGCCAAGGGTTTTGCTGCTGCTAGAGCTCATGCAGAAACTGGCCAGCTTGTTTTGTATAAAAGAGGTGAGTTAGGCTGTATATCGCTCTATCAGGAACATATGATTGACACAGGTATATTTCCTGTGACACTGGCAAAACCTTTTGGCGCAGGAGATGCGTTTTTAGGTAATTTTTTGAATAGGTTAAGCCTTGATGGAGATGTGCATGCTGCTGTTCTGCGGGGCAGCGCAGCGGCGGCTTATGTTGTTGCACGGGTTGGATGTGCGTCTGCTATGCCAGATAAACAGCAGCTTGATGACTTTATGTTGTCTCACGAAATAAAAAAACTGAATAATTAAAGGAGCAGAGGTAACAAGTTATGCACATACCGCCTTTTGATAATCAGAACAAAGCCATCATTGATATTCATGATGCGCATGTGCCTCTGACTTACTTCAACGTTGTGAAGCTGGAAAAGAGGCAGTTGTTTTCCTATCAAATACCAGGCTACGAAACATGCATTGTGCCTGCCACAGGCCGTGTTGATGTGGATGTGGATAATACTGGATTTGGCGAGGTTGGTGACAGAGGTAATGATGTTTGGGATGGTGAACCAGAAGGTATTTATGTGCCAACCAATACGCCAGCACAAATGGTCTGCAAAAGTGATAGTTGTGAGGTTTTTGTTGCCGGGGCAAGATTTAATGACAGGTTGACTCCCTTCGCGGTGCACAAAAATGAAATTGATGTTGTGCAGTATGGGTCTGATGACACCAAAACGCATCGGAAGATCAAACATATTCTGGGCCAAAAACAGGCGGATATGGTTGGGCGTCTGCTGGTCTCAGAGCTGTATACAGTTGGAGCAGGAGGCTGGTCCGGCTTCCCGCCTCATAAACATGACACTGATCGTCTTCCAAACGAGACCCGCCATGATGAGGTGTATAATTTCAGATTTAAGCCTAGTCATGGCTTTGGCATGCAGCTTCTGGAGCCTGATAAGGACAGGTTGGGTGAAGCGTTTCACATTGTTGATGGATCGAGCTTTGCGATAAAGTCAGGTTATCACCCTTGTGTAGTAGCGCCGGGGTATGAAATGTATTATTT
>DEBO01000032.1:15161-20091 GCA_002348585.1 Alphaproteobacteria bacterium UBA2954
AGCCAAAGGTCACTTGTGCAGTATTTTCAGCCTGAGCATGCCTGGCAGGTAGAAACCATTCCTGGCATTAAAGACATGATTGCCAAATTTAAATGACAATTGCCAACCTTATAGATGTACTCACTCCAGCCCTTGATGAGGGTTATGGCGTAGCGGGTTTAGTTGTGCTGGGCTGGGAGGATGCCTGTGCCTTTGTAGCAGCTGCAGAAGATCTGAGGTGTCCTGTCATTTTGCAGGCAGGACCGGGATGCCGGACACATACACCTATATCCGTTCTAGGACCTATGTTTCGTGCGCTAGCAGAACAGTCACAGGTTCCTGTAGTTTGTCACATCGATCATGCCACGACAATCTCTGAATGTCAGGCAGGCATTGATTATGGCTTTACCTCGGTGATGATTGATGGCTCGCGCCTTCACTTGGCTGAGAATATCGCGCTGACAGCTTCAATGAAAGAAATCGCTCACCCCCATGGGGTATCTGTTGAAGCCGAGATAGGCTTCGTCGGTTATGACGAAGGTGCGCTCTCTCTGCCTACAAAACCAGAGGAGGCAGCAGAGCTTGTCAAACAAGCCTGCCCGGATGCTCTAGCTATATCTGTTGGAAATGTGCATCTGCAGACATCTGCCGACACGGTCATAGACAAGGTTGCTCTCGCAGCGATTGAAGAGGTAGTGAATTGTCCGCTTGTTCTTCATGGCGCAAGTGGAATAAAGGCTGCAGATAGAGGCTGGCTGGCTTCAAACTCAAAAGTCTGTAAATTTAATGTTGGCACAGAATTACGCCAGGCCTTCGGGACTTCTCTGCGTAATGTGTTGGACAGTGACGCCCATCTGTTTGACCGCAATCAAATTTTGTCAGCTGTCAAGCCAGCCCTAATTGAGCAAACGAAAAAAGTCCTGAAAAGCATTGATGCTCGGAAGGCATAATTACGTCCGATAACAACTTTTTAGTTGGCAGCAAGTCAAACGCTTTGGATATTTCAAGAACGGAATCAGCTGTCACGGGAAGCTCTGTATATAATTACCCGATGTTCCAATATCTTGCTTCCATTTTTACTGTTTTCATTGCTATAAACAAAAACGTTAATCGTTTTTATTTTTCGTTTTCTCATTTTCTCCCAAAATTGGTCAACGGCAATCAATTTAGTAGTGCTGACATGGCTGAAATCCGTTCAGGCTGACATAGAGTTGAATTCTAGGAGTGAGGTGCTGTAACCTGCAAACGAATGAATGTCGCAAGAGGAATATACCCATGCATAATGATAAAAAATCAGACAATATCCTAACCGCGGGTGAGGAAGAAATGACCTTGGGTGGCAGGTTATATGCGTCTCGTCAGAATGCAGGGATGAGCCTGAATTTAGCGGCTAGGTTGCTTGGGGTAAAATCATCCACCCTGAAATCCTGGGAAAATGACCGAAGTGAGCCGCGAGTTAACAAGCTTGTGGCCCTCGCTGGCCTTTTAGGGGTCAGCCCAACACATTTTTTGGCAGAAGAAGGAAATGATGGTGTGGATGTTTCCGCCATAAAGGGTCGCCGCGACAAGGTGGTTGAGATGCTGAAAGAAGAAATGTCTTACGCGCGTGAACAGAATCAACTGCTGAACCAACGGTTAAGCAAGATTGATGATCTTATTCAAAAGTTATAAGAATCAATAAATTACTGAGAGGAAAGTATTAGTTAAGAACTTTTTAAAGTTATTGAAGTTCCGGGACTTTAGTGTAGTACAAATGGTTAATTATATGCTTTCAAAAGCTCTCTTTTTTGATTGTTGTTAAGGGGCCGATCTTGATAACTTTAACCCAAATTTTTGTCCATTTTAAGGAATTGGGTCTCAGCCAAAAAATAACTCATGGCTTTTACCTACTAGGACCTCTTTTTATGCTCATTGAACGCAGCCCGGGTGATGCCTGGTTGTCACTATGTGGGCTTATTTTTCTGGGACACTGTATCAACAGCCGAAACTGGTCCTGGCTAAAGACTATTTGGGTAAAATTTACATTTTTGTTTTGGGGAGTCTGCATCGTCTCCGCGGTGCTGTCTGAGCTACCACTTTATTCACTTGGCGAAGCCATCGCCTGGTTTCGTTTTCCACTTTTTGCTTTTGCCAGCTGCTTCTATTTTTGCAAGTCAAAAGAAATTTTTTACGCTATGGCAATTTCAACATTCACTGGCCTGTTATTGATGACTGGCATATTGATCGCAGAAATTCTGATTGTGGGGCCCCAAGGCGGTCGATTGTCGTGGCCCTATGGAGATCTAACACCAGGTAATTATTTGGCTAAAGCTTGCTTGCCAATTTTCTGTGTGCTAATCGCACTTGCTGTAGCTAATAGAGGAAATCTGTCTTCAATAGCCGCGATTATAAGCCTTGTTACAATTTCAGTATCCGTTTTCGCAGGCGAACGCGTAAACTTAATTATTCGTGCATGCGGCGGCATGTTGGCTGGGCTGTCGTGGAAGCCAAAATTACTGCCTTATTGTATCTTAATTGCTGTTGAGCTGGCCGCAGTGGTTGGCGTCTTTTTGGCAAATGATACTTTGGCCAGTCGTTTTGGCAGCCAGTTTATTAATCAGCTTCCCATTCATAGTGACAGTCCATATTTGCGTGTCTGGAAAGGTGGCATTGCTGCCTTTCAGGAAAGTCCAATAATTGGTATTGGGCCAGACGTCTATCGAAAAACCTGCCCAGCTTTAGTTGAAGGCCTGAGCAATATTGATTGCCACACACATCCCCATAATTTCTACATTCAATTGGCTGGCGAGACTGGCCTCCTTGGTCTGGTTGCAGGCTGTTTTATGATGGGTTCAATTCTTATCACTTGCCTTTCTTACAGACACGTGGATAAGGACAATATTTTTACAGCTATTGCGTATGTTATTCCGCTAGCTGTCTTTTTTCCTATTCAAACTACATCGGATTTCTTTGGACAGTGGAATAATCTGTTTATATGGTCTGCCGTTGCGTTTGCTCTAGCGTCTGGAAATCTTCTGCAGGAGCGAAAGACAAAAATTAAAAAAAGATAAATGGTGCTGCTAGCGTGATTCGAACACGCGACCTCACCCTTACCAAGGGTGCGCTCTACCGCTGGAGCTATAGCAGCACTCTGTTTTAATTCAGTTTTTTCTGCTGTTCGTTAACCAATTTTTGATTTCACCAATTTTTCGTCAATCCAAAGAACAACTATATCAGTTGGTAAGTCTGAAACTGACTTTTCAACGTGATTGTTAAGTAGCACATGTCATACTAATCCTTCAACCACACTTTTTTCTGGAGGAAACTGTGCCGAATAATAATTCAAAAAATACCCTATCTTCACAGCTTTGGCTGAAACATTTTACCCACCCGACCTGCCTCCGTTAACACAAATATCAATACAAATTATTTTAGCCATTATTTAACTGATTCAGTTTTCATCACTTGAAGTGTCAGGTTCGTATATACCCTGGCGCTCCCGTTGCCGTTTCCACAAAGCTGGAATTAAAGATAGCAGTCCAAGGGCGAATAAAGGCACAATAGTTGCAGGTTTGTTTAATTCAGATAAATCCGGAATCTGTCCGCGTGACAGCAAGATATCAAAGCTTTTAGCAACCCAGACATAAATTAATGTGCCCGGGGTGATGCCAATGAATGTTGCTAGCATATAGTGTTTCACGCGCATTCCTAACAGGGCGGGAACGATATTCACAACCCAGAAAGGAACTACGGGGATTAGGCGCAGGGCCAAAAGGTAGGAAAAGGCATTCTTCTGAAACCCGGCTTCCAATTTTGCCATAAAACCTGTAGTGCGCTTTATAAAGTATTCATTCAGTACCGTTCGGGCCGCAATGAAGACAACTGTCGCCCCGATGGTTGCCGCGCAAATGATCACAGCCGCCGCTATCCAGCCTAATATGGCCCCGCCTGCAAGTGTCAACAATGAAGCAACGGGCAGTGATAAGGCAACTGTTAGGATATAAGCTGCCCCAAAGACCAGCAAAGCGGCTGCCAGCTGCCCATCAACAAAGGCTTTTAAGCTTGTATAATTTTCAGCCAATTGACTGAAGGATAAAAATTTATGTCCGCCAAAAAGAAAAAATAGGACAAGTCCAGTGATCAGAAAAAACGGAAGTAAACACTTGCTGAGTCTGGCTGCGCAAGAACGCTGTTTGGCATTTGTCATTCTTTAAACCTCACATTCATAAAAGACTTCCTATTGACCATCTCTGGTGGCAGGACAGCCCCTATTTGGCCACGATCATCTGTTTTTATACCTTTTTAGATCAGAACTAATCTCTAGTCTGCATAAGGTTTTTACGATAGGAATAACGTAAAGATATTCAGAACTAAGATATTCGAGCAAGGCGTGTTTCTAAACGAACATTGAATGATGGCAAACTCACCCAGATCAAATCAGGCGCGGCCTATACAGGAATCTAAAAAGAGCAGCGCAGCAGCACAGCACAGGCAGCAACGGTTAAATAAGGCGCTTCGTGAAAATCTTCTCAAACGCAAACAGCAGAGCCGAGCCCGGCAACAGCATCAGATAATATCAAAAGACAGCTCAGCAGGGCAAAAAAAAGGTAAACAAGATTAAGATGGGACGTCTAGCGGTGAAAGGCGGTAATCAACTTTATGGTGATATATCCATAAGTGGTGCAAAAAATGCGGCTTTGCCCTTGTTGGCAGCAGGACTGATGTCTGCAGGCGGGAGTGGCTTGACTTTGTCCAACGTGCCAAATCTAGCTGATACAAGGTTGATGATCCGTCTTTTGAAACAGTTAGGCATGACCGTCCAGCAAGACTCAGGAACTGTAGTTATTTCAGGGGCTACGACTAATGCAGATGCACCTTATGATCTGGTCAGCCAGATGCGAGCCTCCATTCTGGTGATGGGGCCATTACTAGCCCGATATGGGGAGGCGCGTGTATCTTTGCCTGGCGGCTG
>DEBO01000032.1:20494-22363 GCA_002348585.1 Alphaproteobacteria bacterium UBA2954
GCTGACGGTTATGTTCAGGCCCGCACACCAGATGGGCTAAAAGGGAGCAAGATTATCTTTCCCTTCGTTTCTGTTGGTGCAACAGAAAATGCTATGATGGCGGCTTGTCTTGCAACAGGCATAACCCAGCTTGTCAATGCAGCGCGTGAGCCTGAAATTCTCGACCTGGCGGCTTGCCTGTCTGCAATGGGAGCCAGAATTACAGGTGCAGGGACAGATGTCATCATAATAGAAGGTGTGCCAGCGCTGGAATCTGCCCGGCATGCAGTTGTGGCTGATCGAATTGAGGCTGGCAGCTATGCGATCGCTGCTGCGATGACCGGCGGCGACTTATGTCTGAAACAGATGGTTCCAGCACATCTTGAAAGTTTGTTTGATGTGATGCGTCAGGCTGGTGTTAACATTAAGGTAGGGACAGATGAGGTGCGGGTCAGCAGCACTGGCCAGTATCACGGTGTTAATATTGAAACGCAGCCTTATCCGGGGTTTCCAACAGACCTACAAGCCCAGTTCATGGCGATGATGTGTCTTGCAGATGGGCATTCCAAAATTTCTGAGACTATTTTTGAAAACAGATTCATGCATGTCCCTGAGCTGGTCAGAATGGGAGCAGATATTCAGGTAGAAGGTCGTATTGCCTTAGTCAGGGGAAACTTGTCACTATTGCCCGCACCTGTAAGGGCAACAGATTTACGGGCCTCCGTCAGCCTTGTTCTGGCCGCACTGGCAACTGAAGGCCAGTCTGTGATTAGTGATATTTATCATCTTGATCGGGGATATGCTGGTCTGGATGCAAAGCTGGAGGCCTGTGGTGCTGTGCTTCAGCGTCTTGATTGACAACAATTCAGGCAGGTCTAGCTCATGACAGAAGAGAATAGGCTGAAACTGCGCGCGGTTGCGTCAGAGGATGTTGAGATTATGTCAGCCTTGCTTCAGGACGGTCTTGTTTCCGCAAGTGACCTGCATTATCAAAAAGATGCGGCCAGCTTTGTGATGGTCATTAATCGGTTCTGTTGGGAGCAGGCTGATGACACTGAGTCACAAACACAGCCCAATCGGTGTTTGTGTGGCCTGAAGGTTGCCCATGTGAAACGGGTCAGCCAGCGTGGGCTGGGTGCAGGAGTGAACCAGTTTTACAATTTACTGTCGGTCACGTATGAAGAGACCAAAGAAAACGAAAAGGTGGTTAAAAGGCTGACATTCACCTTTTCAAATGGATATGGTATAAGGCTGACCTTAGATGAATTGGCACTTATCGTGCAGGACATTGCCGCGCCACATCCGGCATTGGCCCGGCCCCAACATAATAAGAGCTGACAGCTTTGTTTTTAAGGCGAGTGTGACAGTGACAGACAAGACAGACAAACAAAAGCTAATACTGGCTGTACCCAAGGGCCGGATACTGGATCAGCTGTCGCCAATTTTAAAAGCAGTTGGCCTGCAGCCAGAGCGAGCTTTTTATGACTCGTCAGAACGCCGACTTAGATTTACCACCAATTCTGTTGATGTAGATGTTATTCGTGTCCGCAGTTTTGATGTAGCGACCTTTTTAGCGTATGGGGCAGCGCATATTGGGGTAGCTGGTTCCGATGTTCTTGCTGAATTTGATCACCCTGAGATATACTCCCCGGTTGATTTGGGGATCGGCTATTGCCGAATGGTTGTCGCCTGTCCTGCTGAACTGGCGGTATATGATGACCCGCGCAGATGGTCACATGTGCGGGTGGCGACAAAATACCCGCATCTGACAAAAGCTTATTTTGCTGCGCGCGGTGTTCAGGCTGAATGCATAAAGCTAAACGGCGCCATGGAACTGGCCCCGTCAATGGGCTTGTGCAGGCGCATTGTCGACCTTGTTGAAACCGGGTC
>DEBO01000069.1 GCA_002348585.1 Alphaproteobacteria bacterium UBA2954
GCTCTATCCGCTTTACAATCAGCTGATCTGTCGAGCTTGCCAAAGAAGTTTAAAAGCAGCATAGAGGACGCAACAAAATCGGCATCAGGTCTTTATGTAAATCTGGATGCTGTAGTTGGTGCAAAAGATGACCTTCAACTTGCAAAAGAAGATTATGCAGCACTTCACACGCCAGTTCGTGAAATCGAGCGTGAGGTACGTAAAATTGACAGCCGCTTAAAGCGCTTGAAATCTATGCGCCAGACTACAGACGACATTGATGAACATCAGTCTATTGATGCAAAGATGGCTGTTCTGACGGATAAGAAGGAAGAGTTTCTTTCTGGGATACCGGCTAACTGGGATAAGGTTGAAAAAGCTTATCAGGCTAAGGTAAAGGTGCTTACTAAAGCGCAGCGTAAATACAGGCGTGGCATGGATGATGGCTATAATGGTGTGCTCGATGCTATGGCTATCATTCAGGCTGGTCCTGACTTTGAGCGTATAAAGCCAGACCTTTTCGCACTTCGTGACAGAGTTGCTGACATGGATCCAAAAGAGGCTTCGGAACTGATCAAGGCAGAATCAGGCGCGCTGTTTGGTGATATTGCCGGCGTAAACGCGGTAAAATCACTGGTTGGCAAGGCCCGCCGTTCGCTGAAAAAAGAAAAGCTTGAAAAAGGCATGAAACAGTTAGATAAAGCGCTTGTCCAACTGGACGAAGAAATTGCTTGGCGCAAAGTAGCGGGTCCTGCTGTACTTCCTGTGCTTCAGTCCTTTGAGAAAGATGTGCGTATGACGATTGGTCTGCGGGCACAAGATCGCCTGCCAGACTATCTGGTTCCGCAGATAGCGCGATGCCGCTCCGCACACCGTGACATTTCACTAAATTTCTAGAAGTTGACTAAAAGAGATAAGAAGGACGCTTAGGTCAGTGTCCTTTACTTTTCCATTAATGCTAAAGAAGGCTGGTGGTCAGCGCTTCTTCTTCTGTTTTTCTTCCTGTTTGTATCTAATTTTTGTTTTTTTCAAAGTATTTGGACTTGGGCGCGCTGCACGTTGCACTAGAAACATAATTAAAAAAACCACAATGACATAGATGAAGATAGCTAGAGGTGATTCTGTCATCGCTTGATGTAAGCTGTCATTTACACAGACGAATGATTTTTTCCACTCTGATGCACGTTCAGATGCTGAAATTATTTCACAAGTTGTTGCCTCGGAAGCCATAAATTTTCCATTTTGTATTTAAAGCATTCTGGATTAGATAAATTTTGGCGCTCGCAAGAGAGAGACCAAAAACATCAAAGTAAAGTAACCTGCATTCACCATAATAACAAAGCTGACAAAAAACCTAATTTCAAAAGGCAATTCATCATCAAAAAGTCTGGCAAAAAAACCAAAAGCTAGCAAGATTGCGCACTCTACATACCAAAGAGTAAGAAAAGCAGCGTTAACAATCAGAAGCGTTTGCGGCCCTAACTGCACCGCACTAAAGGAAGACAGAACCGCAATCAACACCCCTAGCACACTACTGGCACCCAGCCGGTGTGTCAGTCCTGGCAGAATGCGAGCCACAAAGCTAGCTGGCAAAAATAAAACACGTTGTCGACTTTGGCTAAAGCTCCCTTGAATAACAATAAAGCTTAGCAATGCATGGATGATTCCGATGGCGATGAACTTTGAGAGAAACAAATCCTCGCTTTGAAAAACAAAATAATCACTCATAACGTCTCAAACAAATATTCATCTATATGAAACTCATTGACCTGCAAATATTTAATTGCCCCTAATTCTAAGTAGTTAATTAACATTAATATCTACGATAAAAACAACAGCAGGGATTTAGCTTTCCTTCAGTAATAGAGCGCGAAACACAAGGGGTATCCACATTTTTTGAACTTAACCCCTAGCCAATAGACATTACACCGCCCATACCGCCAGCATGATGTTCAAGAGCGTGGCAGTGAAAAAGCCAGATTCCTGTTTTGTCTGCTGTAAATATCAAATCAGCTATCTCTCCAGGAGCCATGAGATAGGTATCGCGCAAAACTTCATGAGTTTCTTTTCTAAATTCTTTTGATTTTACCCAGAAGTGATGACCATGCAAATGCATGGTGTGTTCCCAGCGCCTATCATTTAAGACCAGAAGAATTGCAGTATCTTACAGATTTGAAAAAGCTAGAATGTGTTCATACCCACTGAGTTGTCCCTTAAGTGCCCAAAATTTCTGTTTTTCAAAAGCAAGCTGACTAGCTTTTAAGTTATCCATTCACTCTTTAATAATGCCTATTGCCCCTATATGTGCAAGAGCAGAAACCGAAAGGAGTAAAACATCACTTACGGCCAATAAAAAGAAACCTTTCATTTTAATGACATGTCTTTCCAAGCGCCTTTAGACGCCAGTAATTGTAAGGAAGCGGTGTTATAAAGCCAGCAAACAGCATGAATGGAATGACCCACCAAGTTAAAATTGCTCCCCCTGTTAAAACCAAATCGGTGATATTCATAGCTGCTTCCATTGCAATCATAGAAATCAAAGACATGCCGATTGCTGTCTTGAAGGCTAAATTTAGCGTCATCTGACGGGCCAAAATAAATGTTTCAAGTATTATAGAAGTTAAAAGGCCATTTATAATGGCAAGTGTCATAATACCAAAAACTGGAAATGGTATTTGGGTAAACTGAAAAAAAGCAATGGTTCCGAAATCTCCTACTGAACAACCCAACAAACACCAAGATGTGTTATAAGATGCTTGTCGCCACGTATGACGGCATTTCCAGTGAATATCTAGATTATGAGCTAATGTTGCCACTTTTAAATACCTCTTGTAAAAGGGGTAGACTCTCTAGTTAGGGGAAGGTAAAGGAAAAAAGTTATGAATATTAGCAAAGCCGCCAGACAAGCTGGCTTAACGGTCAAAACTGTCCGTTATTACGACACGATCGGTATAGTCTGTCCTTATCAGAACCCGCAAACCGGCTACCGTGATTATTCTGAGCGTGACATAGCCAAGCTGCAATTTGTTGGGAGTGCCAGACGATTTAATTTTAGTATAAAAGAATGCCGCGAACTCTTATCTCTATATGAAGATGAAAACAGGTCATCTGAAACCGTAAAGGCTCTCACTATGCAAAAAATTTCAGATATTGAAGACAGGTTGACCGATTTAACAAGGTTACGTGACAAGCTTGCACATCTTGCTTCAGTCTGTAATGGCGACAGCCGTCCAGATTGCCCAATACTGGATGCCTTTAGTTCAAATAATCCGCCTAGCTAGTCGTGGTAATTGCGATGCCCAGCAAAACTAAAACCAAAGCGCCACGCAATATTATTGGGATGATTTTCATGACTGATAGGTTGTGCGATGCACCAACTTTTCTGGTTGAGGTAAGATGAAAATTCAAAAATGATATTGAACCTAACAGAATTGTTGCGCCAAGTAACTTCATATGGAAGGCTCAGCCTACCGCGAACCCACTGTAGATTAGATAGCTTAAACCAATGCCCGTAACCCATAGAAGAATGATTGCACCAAGCCCCAGACGCGCCAATTTCATACTCGTCTGTTGAACAGGTGGTGCTGGTGGCTCGCCAGCTATCTGATGCGCCTTTGCCAGCAATCCATTCGCAACACCAAGTCCCCCAGCCAGAAATAAAGCCAAATAGTGGAGAAATTTTAACCCAACTACAATCGACATTTTTCTAACCCTTTGAACTTTTCATGCTACTGTTAGATAGCAACTTTGTAACAGCAAACAAACTAAATCCATATAAAGGCCCTAGAAACAGCACTGCAAGCTGTTTTCCTAAGAGACTGAGTTCAGCAGGGGGAAAACTGTTTGCGATAAGTACTAGTCCTACAAAAAAGGCCACCCATCCTGTAATCAGCCCGCCTCGTCCAAACCGAGCCAAACGTTGACCCTCGTCCGCCGCCAGCGCAAAACAAGCCGCACCTGCGCTTATCGCCAACAGACTTACCGCATCAATAAAAATTAGCGGCTGTCCCGTTGATGCAATGATTGCTGCCCACACTGCACAAAAAAGCCCTGCTGCAAGATAAGTCATGTGTCATCCTTTTAACTTTTACCTATAGTCTTGTTTGCAAACAAATTTAATCACAGACCTATTAGCGCTGTCACGATAAAATACCATTCAAAATAAATGACTAGTGACGGCAATATTATGCATCAGGCTATGGGATTTACTTCATTAGTGATTATGCTGGAAATGATATCACAATCATCGCCGTTAAAGGTCAACGGGATCCGCATATCAATTGTTTTATCCAAAGCAGCATGAGTGGCTGGCAGATGCGGAATGTTTCCCAGATAGGCCCAGCTGTCATATCGGCTCGTAAAGGCAGTAGGCGAATCAGCACCAAACCATTTCAGCTCAACTCCACGTTTAGCACATCTGGTTATAAAAGCGGGAATCTCGGCTTTGGATAAGCCCGTTGTACGAAACTGTATAGAGGAGCCTACATAAAATTCAGCCTGACGGCGTGCAGGTATATCAATACCTTCTGCAGCGGAAAGATGCGAATGGAACCTATCATATAGCTGGTTCCACCGGGCAATATTATCATCTAGATGCGGAAGCTGTGCACGAACAAGTGCGGCACGCAGATTATCCATGCGGCAAGAATAATTCGCTGTATCTAATTTGATATGTTCAAAGGCTTGTTTCGGCGGCAAAGTACCATGACGTTCATACAGCATATAAGAACCAGAATTAATAATAGCACGGGCAGCCATCTCATCATTATCTGTCGTTAGAAAGCCGCCCTCACCTGAATTCATATGTTTATAAGTTTGTGTCGAAAACGCAGCCACATCCCCGAAATTTCCAGAACGGATTCCTCTCCATTTTGCTCCCATGGTATGTGCACAATCTTCAACAAGTTTCAACTTGTATTTCTTTATGATCTTTGCCAGTGAATCCATATCGGCAATATGTCCACGCATATGAGATAGCAAAAGAACTTGTGAATTAGAGCGCCGGGCCATTTCGTCCAAATGATTTAGATCAATATGATAGTCATCTGTAATTTCAACCAGAACAGGTTCGGCCCCAAGATTATGAATAGCTCCTGGCACAGGTGCCAGCGTATAAGCATTTGCCAAAACCTTATCGCCGGGACGCACACCACATACCCGCAAACCTAGCTGAATGGCCTGCCCACCTGATGCCGTTGCCACACAATATTTCACCCCTTGATAGGTCGCATATTCACTTTCAAGAAGACTGACTTCTGATGTCTCGTCTGCCGATACATTATAACGATGCAATCGGCCAGACCGCATGATTTCAACCGCACGCGCAATACCATTTTCAGGTATTGATTCTTGCTGTGTGAACGGTTTATCAAAAATCAACATAAATTATATCCATCCAAATGGCCTTCATCTCATTTTTCATTTTAGGCTTAGCAGATAAGACTACGCAAGTTGTCTATTAGATTTAAACTATGGATATGCTGTTACACAGATTAGGTGTGATAGCTGGTAACCATTTTAATGGGCCATAAAGAGTCACTGACAGGCTGCAGCAT
>DEBO01000026.1 GCA_002348585.1 Alphaproteobacteria bacterium UBA2954
TGCGTTGGGTTTTGCCTTTCAGATTGCAGATGATCTGCTTGATTGTGAATCCGATCCGTCGCATCTGGGGAAGCCTTCTGGCCGTGATGCAGAGCAGGGAAAGGCTAGTCCTGTTACTTTATTAGGCTTAGCTGAAGCGCGGAAAATGGCGGTAGACTTAATTTCTGAAGCGTGTGACTTTCTGCGTCCCTTTGGTGAAGCGGCACATGAAATGATTGCCCTTGCTCTCTTTGCAATAGATCGGGACCACTAATTTTTGCGCACAGCATAATTATGATATTCATGAAGAAAAGCCCGGTTGTTAAAACAAGGAAGTGATATCGCCATTCTTAGCCTTGGGACTATGCTGGATGTTTGCTTAGAAGTTGCGGACAAGCTAGAAGACATAGGCGTAAGCGTAAGTTTAGCAGATGCCCGATTTGCAAAGCTATTTGACCGCGTAATCGTTCGAAATTTAGCCATCTCTCACAAGGCGTTGCTGCTTATCAAGGAAAGTAGCCCTGGCGGTTTCTCAGCACATATCTTGCAGTTTATAGCTTGTGAGGCTTTTCTGGATAACGGGCTAAAGGTGCGTACCGCTAGCCTGCCGGATGAATATATCGACCATGCTGAACGAAGCAGCCAACTGGTCTCAGCAGGACTCGATGTAGACAGTCTGTTTGCAGTTGCTAGTCAGCTTGCCTTTGATAAGATAGATTCGGGTCAAGCAAAATATTTTAAAAATTTGGGAAATAAATAGACGATGCGCAGGCGGGTTGATCTGGTTCTGGTGGAACGAGGCATTGTGCCAAGTCGTCAGAAGGCCCGCGAGCTTATCAGGGGTCGGGCGGTAACCTGTGATGGCGTGACTGTGCAAAAACCAGGCCAATTGGCGCATCCTGATTCTGACTTTCATGTAGATAAAGCTGCTCTGCGCTGGGCCAGCCGCGGCGGATTAAAGTTGGGATACGCGTTAGAAAAATTCAACTTGCCTACTTTATCCGAGAAAATTTGCCTCGATCTTGGCGCCAGTACAGGTGGATTTACAGATGTTTTGCTGTCATATGGGGCGACCTTTGTCTATGCGGTTGACGTGGGACATAGCCAACTTGCTGCGCATCTGGCAGCAGATAAGCGGGTAGGGAATCTAGAAAAGACAAATGCAAAGGACCTTAACGACAAAATAATTTCACAGCCGCTTGATTTTGTTGCGTGTGATGTCTCTTTCATTTCCGTAACCAAGGCTCTCGGCCCGGCACTATCGCTTGTAAGGCCAGGCGGATGGCTGGTTAGCTTGATCAAGCCGCAGTTTGAGGTTGGGCGGGCCGCAATCGGCAAAGGTGGAGTAGTAAAGACAAAAGAAGACCGTACTCGAGCAATCAAATTGGTCCGCTCATTTCTTCAAGGTCAGATGGGCTGGCAGGTGAGCTCTGTAATTGACTCGCCAATTACCGGCTCTGATGGAAATAACGAATATTTTATTGCGGCTCAAAAGCCTGTAGATTAGACCTGTTCAGGAAGAACAGAAGTCTGGGCTTGATGACGCATGACCTGGTCCAGCAACACTACAGCCATCATGGCTTCAGCGACAGGTACGCCGCGAATGCCCACACAAGGGTCATGCCTGCCTTTGGTTACCACATCTACTTCTTCACCAGCATGGTTGAGTGAACGGCGTGGTGTTAAGATAGACGAAGTTGGTTTGATAGCTACACGAACGACAATGTCCTGACCAGATGAAATGCCGCCCAAGACGCCACCATTGTAATTAGACAGAAACATTGGGCGTCCAGTGTCATCAAGCCGCATCTCATCTCCTGCGGCCGCGCCATCAATTGCGGACAAAGCAAAACCACCGCCAATCTCTACTCCTTTAGCAGCATTAATTGACATCATTGCTGCGGCCAATTCAGCATCCAACTTGCCATAGAGGGGCTGGCCCAGACCTGTTGGAATCCCTTGAGCAACGATTTCCAGCACAGCTCCTGCAGAAGATCCAGCCTTGCGCACATCATCAAGATAAGTTTCCCAGTTTTGCACAGCATCAGCATCAGCACAGAAAAACGGGTTTTTATCTATCTGTTCAGAATTAAAATTATTACGGTCAATCTCATGTGGTCCAATTTGCACAACAGAACCCTGGATGCTGAACTTATCCCCTAAAATCTGCCTCAATGCGAGATCAGCAATTCCTCCAGCAGCAACCCTGACCGCCGTTTCCCTAGCTGAAGACCTGCCGCCGCCACGGTAATCACGGTGACCATATTTTTGATCATATGTATAATCTGCATGTCCAGGCCGATAACTTTCAGAAATTGAATCATAATCCTTTGAGCGATGATCTGTATTTTCGATCAGCAGCATAATGGGTGTGCCTGTCGTCTTGCCTTCAAACGTGCCTGACAGAATCTTTACCTGATCTGTTTCCCGGCGTTGGGTGACAAACCGGCTCTGACCCGGTTTGCGCCTGTCCAGATAAGGCTGAATATCTGCTTCGCTCAGGTTTAGTCGCGGGGGCACACCATCAACCACACAACCAATTGCCGGGCCGTGACTCTCGCCAAAACTGGTGAAGGAAAATAATGTGCCAAAACTGTTGTCGCCCATTGGATCAGACGACCGAGATATCCGGTGCGTCGACAGCCTTCATGCCGACAACATGATACCCGCAATCTACATGATGTGTCTCGCCTGATACGCCTGACGATAAATCAGACAGTAGATATAGACCAGCCCCACCAATATCCTCCAGCGTTACATTCCGCTTAAGAGGTGAATTATATTCATTCCATTTGAGGATATATCTGAAATCGCCGATGCCGGATGCTGCCAATGTTTTCATAGGCCCTGCAGATAGCCCGTTCACACGGATATTCTGTCCGCCTAAGTCAACTGCCAGATACCTCACGGAAGCTTCCAACGCGGCTTTTGCCACACCCATCACGTTATAATGCGGCATCACACGTTCAGCTCCATAATAGGTCATAGTTAATAGCGATCCGCCATCTGGCATCATCTCAGCTGCCCGTCTGGCAAGCGCAGTAAACGAATAGACCGAAATTTCCATAGTTTTTTGAAAGTTTTCCCGGGTGGTATCAACATAGCCGCCTTTAAGCTCTTCCTTGTCAGAATAGGCAATCGCATGCACAAGAAAATCGAGCTCGCCCCATTTTTCTTTGAGGGTGTTGAAGACCAGGTCGACAGATACTTCATCTGTTACGTCACAGGGCAGCACTATGTTGCTGCCGACCGATTCCGCAAGAGGGTTAACGCGTTTTTTCAAAGCATCACCCTGATAGGTAAAGGCTAGCTCTGCCCCTTGGCCAGCAGCGGCAGCGGCAATCCCCCATCCGATGGAGCGGTCATTGGCAACACCCATAATTAGACCTTTTTTACCCTGCATTAGCCCTGTCTTCGCTGTATCTGAGTGCGATGATCCTGATTGCGGTATGGAAGAAACGGTCATATCTGTCCTCTGGTTTTGCAGTACGCTGAAGGAGCG
>DEBO01000165.1 GCA_002348585.1 Alphaproteobacteria bacterium UBA2954
AGACTTTCGATATTATACCCTCGGCCTGAAAACAACCCCACTACCCTAGCCAGGACACCCGGTTCATTGTCCACCAATATAGATAATGTATGTCGCTCTGAAACAGAGGTATCAAGCATAGCTCACATTGTCCTTTTTATTGAAAGTAATCAAACATTATTGTTTTCAAAGATGTGGGACAGAGAAAGTGAAGCATTTTGTTCAGACAAGTAACTTACCTTCATCAGACACAGGATTTGACGCTTCATCCGTAGCGCTCAAGATCATTTCGTTATGTGCAGCACCTGACGGGATCATTGGAAAACAATTTTCTTCTTTCTCTATACAGATATCTGCAATCACAGGCCCATCAGCATCTAGCATATCTGTTATCACATCATCGAGTTGGTCAATATTCGAGGCACGCAATCCTTTCATGCCGAAGGTCTCAGCTAATTTGACAAAATCTGGAAGGGACGCGCTATAACTCTCAGAATAGCGTGAGCCATGATTTAGTTCCTGCCATTGGCGAACCATACCCATCCATTCATTATTGAGAATGAAAACCTTCACTGGCAATCTATATTGAGCGATCGTTGACAGTTCTTGCATGTTCATTAGAAAAGAGGCTTCACCAGATATGTCAATGACTGTAGCCTCTGGATGCGCAATTTGTGTTCCCACCGCAGAAGGCAGGCCGTAGCCCATTGTACCCAATCCGCCTGAAGTCATCCATCTTTTAGGCTGATGAAAGCCAAAATACTGTGCCGCCCACATTTGATGCTGACCGACCTCAGTTGTGATATAAATATCGCGCTCGCGCGAGAGCTCATATAAGCGCTTTACCGCATTTTGTGGTTTAATGACCTGACCAGTCTGTACAAATTTTAGACAATCACGAGCTCGCCATTCATTAATCTGTTTCCACCATCCAGACAGCGCCTTCACATTTGGCTCAAAGCTCTCCTTCTTTAATTCAGCAAGCAATGCTTCCAAAACCGCGCCTGCATCTCCAATAATACCTACATCCACTTGGACAACCTTGCCAATCGATGATGGGTCAATATCAGCATGTACCTTTACAGAACCAGGTGAGAAAGCGTTCAGGCGGCCCGTAACCCTATCATCAAACCGCGCCCCAATATTTAACATGAAATCACACTGATGCATGGCCATATTTGCTTCGTAGGTGCCATGCATGCCTAGCATACCCAGAAAGTGCGGATCATCTGCAGACAACACGCCAAGCCCCATTAAGGTCAGCGTTGAGGGCCAGCCCGTCTGGGCTACAAGCTCTCTTAACTTTCCTGAAGCTTCTGGTCCCGAATTGACCAAGCCACCGCCGCCATAGATTACAGGCCGCTTGGCCTTCTTCATCAATTTTACAGCCTTTTTCACCTGCTCAGCCACAGGTTTTATGCGGGGCTGATAGCGCTGCATATTTGCACTGAGCACACCGCCTTCAACGAAGGGCGCGTCAAGCAATTGGACATCTTTTGGCAAGTCAATGACAACAGGCCCTGGCCGACCTGAACGCGCAACATGGAACGCCTCCTCAACATTAGCTTGCAAACTCGCACTTGATTTACACAGATAGTTATGTTTGGTGCATGGGCGTGTGATACCTGATGTGTCAGCTTCCTGAAAAGCGTCTGTGCCGATTAGGTGGCTGGGAACTTGGCCTGTCAAACAAACGATCGGAACAGAATCCATCATTGCATCTGTCAACCCTGTAACTGCGTTTGTTGCGCCGGGGCCAGATGTGACAAGCACCACGCCCACCTTCCCCGTAGAGCGTGCATAACCCTCTGCTGCATGAACAGCTGCCTGCTCATGACGAACCAGAATATGACGGATAGAATTATTGCGGAATAACGCATCATAAATTGGTAAAACGGCTCCACCGGGATAACCAAATATTACCTCAACCCCCTGATCTTCCAATACTTTCAGAATCAGCTCTGCGCCCTCCATCATCTGCGGCACCGATTTGGTCTGTTCCATATTCATTGTGTTTTATTTCCTATCAAATTCTTCAGAAAACGGTCTCATTTCCAGTCCAACAGCCTAAACTGCACGTTCTCAGCATTAGGTTTTTGCTATGCACAAAAAAAATGGCCTCTTGTAACAAAGCGTGTGTTTACAACAAAAACTGTGCCAAAGTCAAATATTTTATAAAATTTTTGGAAAGATTTTTTGACAGATTTTATTTGAATCTATCTCGTTATTCTCATAATTTGAAATAAAATTATTCCTTAACCATGTGACTTGTCTCTTCGCATAGTGCCGAGTATCCCTGCAGCCGAGATAAATTGCCCTTTGTTTGTCAATATCTCCCCTTAGATAAGCTGACAGAGCAGGTACGCCTAAAGCTCTCATGACAGGCAAATCAGCAGAAAGGCCTCGCGAAACAAGTTTTTTAACCTCTTGGAGACCACCACCATTTACCATATTTTCAAAACGCCTATCTATCCATTCATAAATTATTTGGCGATCAGGAATGTGAGCTAGCTTAAAGGCACGGCCTGTTAAGCCACCCTGGCGGGGAAGTGCTTGCCAATAAGACAATGGCTTTCCAGTATGCATGACAACCTCAAGAGCACGAATAACGCGCTGTTTATCACCAGGTTGAAGACGATCTGCAATCACAGGATCCTGTTCACGCAGCCTTTCCAGACAGCCTTCGCCCCCATGCTCAGAATAAAGAGAAGTCGCTTTTGCGCGCACAACACTAGGAACATCTGGAATTGGTGAGAGACCATTTTCTGCTGCTTTCAAATAAAACCCCGTTCCACCCACCAGTATCGGCCAACAACCCTGAGTGCGCACCTGCTGAACAATTTCTTGCACATCGCGCAGCCAATGCCCGACTGAATACCGTTCAGCCCCATCAACAACACCATATAGCCTGTGTGGCCGCAATGCTTCATCAGCGGCGGTTGGCCTGGCTGTAAGAATATGAAGGTCTTTATAGACCTGCATTGAATCAGCATTGATAATGACGCCGTCAATTTCTGCAGCCAAATCAAGAGCAATTGCTGATTTGCCGCTTGCCGTTGGGCCTGCCAAGATAATATAGTCTGCTGAAGAATTTAGCTGTGCCATAAGCAAAGGATTTACTTGATTGGACAAGGCCACGCAAGATGTAGTCAGGCAAGAGTTAAGTGGGCAATCGATTATTGTGTTTTCAACACTCAATTCAGACCAAAATTCTATCAAAGCCCTATCAGATTTTGCACAGCAAACAGATTTGACCAGCTACACTGTCCTTAGCACTGATAGCTCATCAAGTGTTGCCCTTGAAGCCCGTTATTCTAATCACCCATCGATAATGGAAATCAGAACAAAAGCAAATCTAGCTCAGATTGATGTGAACATCATTTCGGGGCACATTAGACGTAAAAAAAGACTTCTTTTGTCTGATATGGATGCGACTATCATAAGAGATGAGTCTCTTGATGAACTTGCAGACTTGGCAGGAATTGCCGATAAAATAATTCCAATTACCAAAAAAGCGATGGCTGGTGAATTGGATTTTCAAGAGGCCTTATCTGCCCGTTTAAGCTTTCTGAATGGCCAGCCTGAGACGCTGCTTCATCAGGTTGTAAAAAATACACAAATAACAGATGGCGCACATGAACTGGTTGGTACGATGCGCGCGCATGGTGCACATTGTTACCTTGTTTCAGGTGGGTTTACGTTTATTAGTGGCGTTATCGCGCATCAATTAGGGTTTACAGATCATCACAGCAATATCATGGGTGTTTCAAATGGCATGCTGACAGGTAAGGCAATTCCTCCAATTCTAGACCAGCAGGCAAAACTCAGATTTCTGGAGCACTATATCAAAAAATTTAATCTCAAACCTGACGACTGCCTTTGTGTCGGCGATGGTGCAAACGATATGGCCATGCTGAAGCATGCTGGGATGGGAGTGGCGTTTCAGGGCAAGCCCGCACTTCGAAAAAAAATAGAACTGCAACTCAATCACACTGATTTGACTGGCTTGCTATATCTTCAAGGATATCATTCAGCTGAATTTTCAACCAGCAAGACTTGCTGAAAGATAAAAAAGCCGACATGCGTTGCCGGCTTTTACAAAACTTTGAACCAACTTGACTTACTCATCAAAACTAATCTGCACAAATCTAGTTTGCCCATCACTTTCAATAAGCATCAGTACCCCTTTGCGGCCTTCTTTTTTCGCGCTTCCAATGCCTTCAATCAACTTTTCAACTGATGTAATAGCAGATTGATTGAGACGGCGAATTATATCTCCAGGTTGCACACCTTTGCCAGCCGCTGGACTTCCATCTGTAACATCAACCACCACAATACCAACCTCGCCTGTGTCTAAATCAAATTTTTCAGCGAGCTCTTCAGTAAGTGGCGCAACAGTGAGGCCAATGTTTTCAATCCTAGTGTCATTTGTTTTTTCTTTTGCCTGATTCCGTGACAGTAACCCACCATTTTCTGCTTGCTCAAGCTCACCTAACGTTACAGATAACGTTTGCCGCTCTCCGCCTCGTACAACTTCAACATCAACTGTCGCTTCAACAGGCGTTTCCGCTACAATGCGTGGTAAGTCTCGACTTTTAACAACGTCTTTGTCATCGAAACGGATGATGACATCACCTGCCTGCAGACCCGCTTCATCAGCAGGACCAGCTTCCGTAACAGAAGCAATCAAGGCGCCTTTGGCGGAATCAAGGCCAAGGCTGTCTGCTATATCCTCATTGACTTCTTGAATAAAAACACCTAGCCACCCGCGGCGTGTTCGTCCATAGTCCTGCAACTGGCCAACAACTTGCGTCGCCAGATTGGCTGAAATGGCAAAACCTATGCCGACTGAACCACCAGTTTGGGAAAAAATGGCGGTATTAATGCCTATGACCTCTCCATCTAGATTGAAGAGAGGTCCACCAGAATTTCCGCGATTTATAGACGCATCAGTCTGAATGAAATCATCATAAGGTCCAGAGCCAATGTCACGCCCTCTTGCAGATACAATTCCTGCTGTCACCGTACCGCCAAGACCAAAAGGGTTGCCGATAGCCATAACCCAATCACCGACTCGTAATCCGTCCGAGTTTCCAAAAGAAACTGCGGTTAATTTTGAATCTCCAGGATCTATTTTCAATACCGCAATATCCGTCTTCGCATCACGACCAATGACTTTCGCCTTAAAACTCGCATCATTGGCCAAAATTACAGAGATCTCATCAGCATTTTCAATCACATGATTATTTGTCACAACAATTCCTGTTGCATCAATAATAAAACCTGAACCAAGAGACTGAGCGCGCCTAGACGGCTCACCCCTGTCCTGGAACTCTTTGAAGAAGTCTTCAAAGGGTGAGCCCTCTGGAAATTGGGGCATTTGGGGGCGATTACTG
Source organism: Alphaproteobacteria bacterium UBA2954 (assembly GCA_002348585.1). Lineage (GTDB taxonomy): Bacteria > Pseudomonadota > Alphaproteobacteria > Puniceispirillales > Puniceispirillaceae > JADHLI01. The sequence continues at coordinate 5,376 of DEBO01000165.1, forward strand.
CCACCTACAACCATCGTGGTTGAAATGTTCACAACAGCAGGAGACAGCTTTTCAGCTAAATCAGCAAAACTGTCAGGACGGTCGGCTGACGTAGCACTCTGGCCACCTAGAACGACCAATAGGGCCACGAATGCTGTAATTAAGGCATAACGGATCAGGAGAGCTCTATCCATGCTGCGCCGAAGAATTATACTTTTGCCAACATTTTCTGATACAAATGGGAAAACATGATTAGGCATTATTTAATCCTGTTACTTGTTAAGTCATTAAAGCTCGTTATGCCAAATAGAAGGTGCACAGTGATGGCATTGCTGATCTGCTTAGGTCAAAGATTACAACCAGTGCTTGTTATCTATTTTACTTTATTGCGGCCATAATGGGGCGCATGTTTAAACTATGCCCACAACTATTTATTCGGACCCGTCTTTATCCTTGAAATAACGGAAAAATGTTGAATTAGGCGACAACACCATTGAGGTGCCAGACTCACCGATTGACTTCCGGTAGGCTTCCATAGAGCGGTAGAAAGAAAAGAATTCAGGATCACGTCCAAAACTATCTGCATAAATGCGGATCGCATTAGAGTCACCTTCACCTCGGACTTCCTGTGCCTGCTTTTTAGCTTCAGCTACAATCACGGTTCTCGTCTTCTCAGCGTCAGCTCTGATCTTCTGAGCTTCTTCCTCACCAGTTGCCCGAAATTCTTTGGCTTCTCTTTCCCGTTCAGATTTCATTCTGTTAAAAATATTCTGACTTGTAGCTTCTGGGTAATCTGCACGTCGCAGACGCACATCAATAATTTCGATGCCAAGCGATTCTACTGACTGATTAACCTCATCCCGAATGGAACCGTTGATGGCTTCACGCTCACCTGTTAGGATGGAGGCTAATGTTTCTCTTCCAAGAACCCGGCGAACAGATGAATCAATAATGGATTCTAAACGAGCACGGGCACCGAATTCGTTTCTAACAGTCTGGAAGAACAGAAGAGGATCCATAATCCTATATCTTGCATAAGCATCAACCTGAAGACGTTTCTGGTCCGCCAGAATTACCTCTTCGGCGTCCTGAGGGATCAAAGACAAAACGCGGCTCTCGTAGTAAACTGTATCCTGAATAAACGGTAATTTAAGCTGAAGACCTGGGCTTTGAATGATACGTTTGGGTTCACCAAATTGGAGCACAAGTGCCTGCTGAGTCTGATTTACGGTAAACGCTGCTGAATAAAGGCCTAACAACAAAAGGCCGAGAAATAGGAGCGAGATATTACGTGTCAACTTCATTGTCTGGTCTCCCGTCAGTTCGCGTTCCGGGCTTTGCCCAGCTCTTTAAGCGGCAAGTACGGCACTACGGATTTACCATCCTCATCAATGATTATCTTCTCGATATTGCCAAAGACTTCCTCTATGGTTTCGATGTAAATTCTCTCTCGTGTTACGTCTTTGTCCATTTCATAAGCAGTGTAAACCTGATCAAAACGGGAGGCATCACCCTGTGCTCTACTCACCACTTCTTCACGATAAGCCTCAGCTTCCGCGACGAGACGGGCCGCCTCACCACGGGCGCGAGGAACAATGTCGTTACGGAACGCTTCCGCCTCGTTTTTCAGTCTGTCTCTATCCTGACGCGCACGCTGCACATCATTAAAGGCATCAATCACATCCGAAGGAGGGTCAACAGCCAGAAGTTGAACCTCACGCACTCGAACACCAGACTTGTATTCATCAAGCAGTTCTTGAAGCTTCTGACGCACTGATGTCTGCACGTTCTGCCGTCCTTCAGTAAGCACAGTCTGAATAGCTGTCTGGCCGATAATTTCTCTCATTACAGCTTCGGCTGCTACCTTTATGGTATCATCGGGCTCAGCCAAATTAAACAAATAAGCCCCAGCATCTGCTATCCGCCAAAAGACGACAAAATCGATATCAACGATATTTTCATCACCGGTGATCATTTGACTTTCATCAGCAATGTCCCGGCGTGAGGCTGATCGACCTGAAATATCACGGAAGCCGATTTCTAAACGATTATCTCGAGTCACATCAGGGGTCAGCACTTTTTCGATCGGAAAGGGCAGATGATAGTGCAATCCTGGCGAAGTGGTCTTAACCCATTCGCCAAAGCGAAGCACAACCCCTTGCTGCTGAGGGTTTACACGGTAGAAGCCTGTGGCCACCCACAATCCCATAATTACAATTAACAGCAGCCAAATAAATTTCATTGGGCTGCCCCCACCAGGGATACCCCCTCCAAACTGATTGCGGAAATCACGGAACATCTTATCGAATTCCGGAGGCGTTGGACGTCCAGGTGGTCGTCCAGAACCACTACCCCATGGGCCTCCATTATTGCCGCCACCACCCCATGGGCCTCCGCCCTGATTTCCGCCTTGATTATTGCCTTGATTATTCCAGGGCATATTTGCTGCGCTCCATTACCGTAATATTTTCATTTGCATGGTGATATACGCTATCGCTATAACTTGCAAAAACAATCTGGCAAGACTAGATGGTAGAGCTATCACCCCACTTATATTTAGACGTTTGACAGGAAATTCAAGAATGTCAGCACAAATTACCGAACAAAAAATTTTGGACGCTCTGAAATCAGTGCAAATGCCGGGACAAAATAGTGATATTTTAACCGCCGAAGCGGTCAGCAATATTGTTGTAAAAGACGGGAATGTTGGATTTACCATTGAAATCAGCCCGGAACAGGCGGGAGCAGCTAACGCATTGAAAGCGGATGCGGAAAATGCCGTCAACGCAATAAATGGTGTTCTTTCGGTATCTATTATTTTGACCGCCCACAAACCAGCGGTGTCATCTACAGGTCAGGCACCTGTGGAGGCAGTTGGAGAAGGTGCTGGGAAAGACTTATTAAAACCAGCTCGCCATGTGGTCGCTGTGGCCTCTGGAAAAGGCGGTGTTGGCAAATCTACGGCATCGATTAATCTTGCGCTGGCATTTGCTGCTCAAGGCCTGAAAACTGGCATTCTAGATGCTGATATTTATGGCCCATCCCTGCCCCGTCTTCTTGGCTTGAGCGAGAAGCCGCGCAGCAAAAACAACAAACTGATTCCCCTGTCTGCCTTCGGCCTAGAGGCCATGTCAATCGGCTTTCTTGTGGATGAGGACGCACCAACAATTTGGCGAGGCCCAATGGTCATGTCCGCAGTTCAGCAAATGCTTCGAGATGTTACTTGGGGGGATTTGGATATGCTAGTAATTGATATGCCACCTGGTACGGGCGATGCTCAGTTAACTTTGTCACAACGTGCTGATCTGTCTGGAGCGGTTATCGTATCTACGCCGCAAGATTTAGCCTTGATTGACGCCCGGAAAGGTCTGAACATGTTCAGACGAGTCAATGTTCCTGTTCTAGGAATCATAGAAAATATGAGCTATTTTGTTTGTCCCTCATGCGGCGAGGTCTCTGATATTTTTGGAACTGGCGGAGCTAAAGCTGAAGCTAAACGGCTTGGTTTGCCCTTTTTGGGTAGCATCCCTTTGGACATGGAAATAAGAGCTACTTCTGATGCAGGCACACCTATTGTGGCGGAAAACTTTTCGTCGCCGCACGCAAAAACCTACGTTAAAATTGCAGAGACGCTCACTGCACAGTTGGAAAAAGAAACCCGAACTGGGCCAGCCATTATTATGGACTAAGACAACACGTTAGTTTAGAGAGAGAGCGTCACGTTTGCGCGTTAACTGATGATAAGAAAAGCCGGGCATTTCATCCTCAGCGGCAAACTGCTGCAGCAGCTTGTAATTCCACTCCCGGCTATTAAATGCCGGAAACTTAACGCCCGCACTTGGCTCAGCATCGACAAAAGTTGCCTCTATTGTCTTGCAATAGGGCAAGCCAGCCTTGTAAATTTGTCCCCCACCAAATAAAATGATTCGACTCTCACCTGATTTCTGCTCAATCAACCACTCCTTTGCAGCATCAATGGCCGCCGCTAAGCTGGCAACGGGAACAGCTCTATCAGCCCGCCAGCGCTTGTCGCGTGTCATCACCACAGACAAACGCCCTGGCAATGCCCGCCCTATGGAATCAAATGTCCGCCTGCCCATTATCAGCGGGCAACCCATTGTCAGTTGTTTTACCCGCTTAAGGTCACCTGGAAGCTTCCAGAGCAAGTCATTACCATCACCAATAACCCGATTTTTGGCCATTGCTACAACACACACCATGTGGAAACTTTGGGCCATCTGAAAATTAGTGGCTTGCTTTTTCATGCTTGCCTTCATACTGCGATGGGTGCAGCTATCGATGAAGCAGGGTCGTAGTCTGTGATCTTGAAATGACCATATGTGAAGGCATCAAGAGTTTCAGGTGGATCTATTAATATCAATTTGGGAAGTGCCCCAGGCTGCCGTGTCAGCTGAAGTTCAGCTTGCTCCATATGATTTAGGTAAATATGTGCATCTCCCAACGTATGCACAAAATCACCAACGTCTAAGGATGCGACATGTGCGATCATATGAGTTAAAAGCGAATATGATGCGATATTGAAGGGCACACCTAGGAAGATATCTGCCGACCGCTGATAGAGCTGGCAAGACAGCTTGCCGCCAGCGACATGAAATTGAAACAAACAATGACAGGGTGGCAGCACCATATCTGGCACATCTGAGGGATTCCATGCCGATACAATCAAACGACGGGAATCAGGTGATGTCTTGATGGCTTCAACCACGTCTGCTAACTGATCAATAATACGGCCATTCTCGGGGGTTTGCCAGCGCCGCCATTGCTGGCCATAAACAGGGCCAAGATTGCCTTGCTCATCTGCCCATTCATCCCATATTGAGACACCATTTTTCTGCAGATAGGCGATATTTGTATCGCCTTTAATAAACCACAGTAGTTCGTGAATAATTGATCGCGTATGAAGCTTC
>DEBO01000100.1 GCA_002348585.1 Alphaproteobacteria bacterium UBA2954
TAACCAAATCCGCCGCCCACATCACCTGTCAACAGTTGAAGTTGTTCATTTTTTATATTAAGCGCTTTAGCGATTTGGGCAGAAAGACCAACAGGACCTTGTGTCCCACTCCAAATCCGCAAGCCACCATTCTCCTTGATCGGCTGGGCCACCATCGGCCGCGTTTCCATAGCATTTGGCATAATTCGGCTGTTAATCACATCAATCTCAACCAGGCGCGCTCCCGACGCTATGGCTGCATCTATTGCTGATCGTGCTTTATCAATTGTGCCAGCTTCCCATGTGAAAACCGTATTATTTGGATAACAATCATAGAGCTGTGGCGCATTTGGCTCCGTTGCCTCATAGACATCGCACACCGAATCCAAGATGTCATAATCGACATCGATCAACTCCGTCGCATCCAAGGCCTGCTGCCGCGTATCCGCGACCACCATTGCAACTATATCGCCTGCATGCCGTATGATATCACGCGCCATAGCTGACTTCGTTGTTCTTGGAATCTGCGAGCCGTCGCGGTTCTCTACATATTGCTGGCAGTGAATTTCACCGATATTATCCTCATCCATATCAGCTTGACTAACTACCAGTTGAACACCAGCTGAACTTCGTGCCTCTGTCAGGTCCAAACGTGTAAGTTGTGCATGAGCAAAAGGCGAGCGCAGGAAAGCGACAGCCAAGCCATGTCCAGGCAACTGGTCATCTGTAAACTGGCCTTTACCAATCAGCAAGTTGGCATCTTCAATCCGCTTTACCGTCTGCCCTACACCAAATTTCATAATGATATATTCCTGTATCGCATTCGATAAACTAGTCTAGTATTGTAAAATTACACCAGAATTACATAACTGAAAATAAAGGGGTTTTCCTTTGTTTTCAATACCCTTTTCCAAATTCAACCCAGGTCACATAAACACGGTAACCTGTTGTCAACCAACACAAGAAACCAAATATAAGCGCAAACACAGAAAAGTAATCCGGATACAGTAAAATCAACACAAAAAAAGCGATAGTTTCTGTGCCTTCTGTCAGTCCGCCAAGATAGGCAAAACTTTTTGTTTTTTTGGGTTGATGTGCATCAACTGCGCTGTGTTTGGTATCCAAAATTGCATAGGCCAGGAAACTGCTGCCTGTTCCAACAAAGCTAAGAATTAAAAATGCAGCAACTACTGCCTTATCGGGATGAGTTACTGCAAAGCAGAAAGGCACAAACGCATAAAATATAAAATCACACACAATATCCAAATAACCACCAAAATCAGTTGGCTGGCTTAGCCGGGCAACAGCCCCATCCAGACCATCACACATTCGGTTCAAAAGAAGTGCTCCAATAGCCCAGCCATAAGCTTCAACACAAATCAGCACGCCACAGCAAAACCCAAATCCAAACCCAATCACAGTAAGGATATTAGCATTAAGCCCAAAACGAAGACAAATTTTGCCAAGCAGAACAAGGCTAGGAGCAATCAATGATTTCAGTTTGGCATCAAACATCAAGTTTCCTGTCCTTTTGTGCCACTGTACGACACATTAAGGTCAGACGACGCAGGATTAAAGTGCCTGACCGAGTTGTGTTTGCGCTGCCAAACAACGTTGCCCGGGGACAATATTTAAAGGTGCTGAAGTTATAAAGGTGACCATCACAACCCCTCTGAACAGCGCCAGCCCTGCTGGGTCAGATACTATAGTCTGGCGACCTTCACGCAGAAAACATTGGATTAATCTACACCACCTATCACCGAATTGTGTCATTTCAACACGATGGCCCTTTTTTGTCCGCCAAGTGATCTCGCGGCGCACACGTAAATCATTCGTAACCCCATCAAGGGCTTTGAAATTGAAACTCCCATCGACCCAAGTGATGTCCTCTAATTGGCCTGCAACTGGCGCATAATGCAGATGGCTGTCAAACAAATCTGGCTGAAGTATAACTGTCTTAGTGCCATCACTACGTTCATCGACGGATATAATTCGTCCATCAACAGGAGCATAGACCGTTTCATCCGGCCTAATGTATGATTCTGGTTGAACCGTAACACGAAGAATTAAACCGATATAGATCAGCAACCCTAGACCAAGCACACCAAGCGGAAGGTACAAAGCCAGCAAGCCAATACAAAACAGCCCAACACAGGCTTTTACAGACCAGCCAGGAACGGTTGTCGGTGTTATAACCAGTTCAGAGAACTTCATTTCACTAGTCACAAAAGGCCTTTCTTACCTGTTTTGGCTTATCTATTTTGTTTTTATTCAGGCAACGCAAATATCTGAGCAGGATAAATTAAGTCAGGATCAGCGATACGGTCTTGATTGCGTTTCACAATATCAAGATATCGAATACCATCACCATAGGTTCGATAAGCTATGCGCCAAAGCATATCACCTTTTTCAATGATAATCATTTCACTACCATCACGGCCAACATCAAGCTGACTTAAGCTGAAATCCAACTGGTGCGAGACAATGACTTTATTGGTTGCGTTCAGCAAATGACTGACCAGAAGACCAGACTCTCCCTTCAATCCGCGAAGAGAAATGC
>DEBO01000143.1 GCA_002348585.1 Alphaproteobacteria bacterium UBA2954
AAAAAGTACCAAATGAAGATAGTTTGACGGATTCCCCCGAGATGAGGCATTCCGTGACCTCCTCAAGCACACTGCTAACAAGATGCGAGCATTCATTGTGAGAAAGCCCTATCTGTTGGTGTACAGCATTAGCTAAATCACTTCGTGTAATTGTCTTATCCATAAAAAGACCGTATCACTGGATAAAATCCGGGTCAATCCACCAAAGATCAATTTTTAACTTGAAATTCACAAAGAAACATACTGTTTTATCTATTTTTTTTAAATGGGCGACCAAAGCGAACCAAAGATGCTCCCCATGACAATCCACCCCCAATTGCTTCAAAGGCGAGCAAATCCCCAGCTTTAACACGGCCATCACTAACTGCCTCAGTAAGCGCTAATGGAATAGAGGCAGCTGATGTGTTTGCATGTTTATCCACGCAACGAACCACCCGTTCAGCCGGCAGCCCCAGTTTTCGTTGCATTCCGTCAATGATCCGGATATTTGCCTGATGCGGAATTAACCAGTCGATATCGTCTGGCTGATGGCCAGTTTTTTGGATTACTTCATTCATTGCACTGGAGAGTTTTTCCACAGCATGTTTGAAAACATCCTGGCCCTTCATTTTTACGTGACCAACCGTGCCAGTTGTAGATGGCCCACCATCAACATACAGGATATCACGATAACGGCCATCTGTGTGTAGTACCGTAGACAACACACCCCAATCCTGAGGAGCATCGTCTGAAGCTTCAAGAATAACCGCCCCTGCACCATCTCCAAACAAAACACAAGTGGTTCTGTCTTTCCAATTTAGAAGCTTAGTAAAGCTTTCTGCACCAATAATAAGTGCTCTTCGCCCCTGACCAGATTTGATAAGCGAATCACCAACTCCAAGACCATAGACAAAGCCCGCACACACCGCTTGCACGTCAAAAGCAAAAGCTTGATAGGCCTGTAATTTGTGCTGAACGACAGACGCTGTGGATGGAAATGTATCATCAGGAGTTGTGGTAGCAATTATGATTATATCAATATCAGCTGCAGACAGTCTCGCATTCTCTAATGCTCGCTGCGCAGCATACACAGCCAGATCTGATGTTTTTTCTCCCTCAGCAACAATGTGCCTTTGGCCGATCCCCGTTCGCTGCTTAATCCAGCTGTCATCTGTTTCAACAAATTCAGATAAATCATCATTTGTCATTACATGTGACGGCAAATAGGACCCGGTGCCCACCATAAGAACGGACTGTCTATTCATCTCTGTCATTCATACCCTTATTGAGAATATATCTCGCACTGTGGATTGCAGATTTTACTTCAGGAATAAAACCTTGTTGAAGCATATGGACGGCCACGCCAATGGCATTTGAAAATCCAAATGCATCCGTGCCCCCGTGTGATTTTACCGATATCCCGTTCAATCCAAGAAAAACTGCTCCATTATATCGCCGAGGATCAAATTTGTGTCCGAATCTACGCAAGCCGGAACGAGCGAGCTGGAACCCCAATTTTGTCGTTATATTCTTAGAAAATGCAGCTCGCAATCCACCCTGGAATAGATCCGCAACTCCCTCTGCAGTTTTCAAGGCTACATTTCCTGAAAAGCCGTCGGTCACAACGACATCAACCTTCCCCCCTGCTATATCTGAACCTTCCACAAATCCGTGATAGTTGAGATTAAGTGAATCTGCGCCTAGAACCGCTGCTGCTTCACGCAAATAATCAAATCCTTTCTGGTCTTCCTCTCCAACGTTCAAAAGGCCAACACTAGGCGAGTCTCCTCCATGAATATCACGATAAAACGCGCTGCCCATTATCGCAAACTGTATGAGGTTTTCTGCATCACATTCGATATTTGCTCCTAAATCCAAAACGCAGGACTGACCATGTGGATTTGGAAAAAATCCTGCAATAGCTGGTCGGGTTACGCCCTCAATCATCCTCATTTGGAGCTTTGACATTGCCATCAACGCACCTGTATTTCCCGCAGAAACCACAGCGTCAACCTCACCATTTGAAACAAGCTCGATGGCCCTCCACATAGATGTATTCTTTCCTGCGCGCAAAGCCTGAGATGGCTTAGCTTCTGGCGCAACAGCTTCATCTGTATGATAAATTTTTGCCTCTTGCATGTACCGAGTTTTTTCCAATAAGGGGCTAATTTTTCTCTCATCACCAACAAATATCAAAGAAATATCCGGATAAGCAGCAAATGCCCTATCTGCACCCTGGACAACGATTTCAGGAGCGTGGTCGCCTCCCATCGCGTCTAACGATATTCGTGGTGCCTGCCTCATCCACAATACTCCATCAAACTCAGCAAGTTGAGCATAAATACAAAATTCATTTTTTCAATTCAGAAAGCCTAGCAAAAGGATGATTTTCAGTGTTATCAACTTCAGGCACACCCAGAACTGGCACATTTTCTGCCCGTGGCCATGCTGGAGCACAAACCCCAATCCATTGACATAAGCACTCACCGACTGGAATTTCACCATTTACCAGCAAATCCACATCAACCTCCATTGCGTCTATTTCCGTTTGATCAGAGAACGAATCCACAAAGCGTTCTTCAAGTTCAATCACAAACGCACTTTCAACTGGCTGACCTGAAACAACACAAGCTTGTGTGATCGCTACATTTATTTTGCCTCTCAATTCCCAGCACCCATCTGCAATTTGCGCCAATGCGAGTTTACCTATCACATCTTTAAGCTTGATAAAGGCAAAGCGCTCAGATAGCTGTCGCCGTTCGGCTTCCTTTAAGCAAATATCAAAGTGAACGAGGCCTCCACGTGCAATTGCGTATGCTGGCACCGCTGTGTCTAGTTTAATCGACTGAGCCATGGCTGTCTCCATGAAGCGCGAGTATAGCGACCAAATCAACTGTACCAACCTGCATCTCATTATCACTTACCGCTGACAGACGGTCACGACTCTCCAAAACATAGTCAGCCATTCGCCTGTCCGCATCATTGCAGTCATGAGAACGCCTGATATTTCGAGCCAGAACTAGGGCCAATTCCATCTTGTCATTCCTTTCAAGCGACTTGGTGTAAGCGAGTAATCGCCCCATGAAGGCTTCTGACATTTTGCGTACACGCTTACCTACCCCTAAATCACCCACTCCCATTTCCCGCAAAGTAAAATCCATATCAGCAAAGAAGCGGTCGAATAATTCCTGATTAAGAGGTTTATGCACGTCTTCAGGTAGCATGCGTAACCGCTCCATCAACAAGCTAATATGTAGACAAAGCATGTCAAAACGGCTGTCAAGGTGATCGTGTATTTCAAATTCAGTGTATAATTTTGGTTGTCGACTAGCTTGCAGAATAGATTGATAGAGACGCTCAGCTGGCCTCTCTTCCAGCTTTCGCTGTTTCGTACCCAGATAACGCATTAGACGTGAAAACAAGAGCATTTGTATAATCCTTTTGGTATCTGTAACCAGCTCTATGTGGGCCTGCTCTTCATTACGCGTCCTTATACGTTATAAATGCTGTCAACGTCCATTCCTGTCTTTGCTTTACAGGTTCGCTTTAATGTCTTATTTCTAAGTATCGTTCATGCAAAACTTTTCTGCCAACTGCAACTAGCCAAGCCATGAGATGTAATCATGCACGTAACCTTTCCACGGCCTAAATTAGTTTTTCTATTAATTTTAATGATTGTAGTGTCTGCATGTGAGGCCATAACCACGACGCATGGCCGATTGATTCAACCAGCAGAGTTAGAGAGGCTCGAGTTGGGCGCGACAACTCAGGCAGAAACAATTGCAATTCTGGGACCACCGAGCTTTGAAGGCGCCTTTAATTCTGGTCGTCTCTATTATAATAATCAAAAAATGGCAAAACGTGTTGGCGGCGAGACATTAACAATAGAACGTGAACTTATGATATTGATATTTGATAGTAATAGTAGGCTTCAAAGCATTGAAATACGTGATAAAACTTCAGATAAAAAAATTGTAAAACTTGAATCCAAAACACCAACACCTGGCACCACGTTAACAATCGTTGACCAAATGTTCAGCAATTTGCGGCGCAATAACGTGGATTAGTAGACTTAATTAGCCTTTCCAGGCGTAGACATTTCTGCGGTCCTTAGTTTCCTGCGCGCAAGCCCGTCAAGTAATGCATTAACAAAACGTACATCAGCATTGAATGCATCAGCAATGCTAGCATATTCAGACAATACAGCCCGTGCTGGTATATGCGGCATTCCATCCAGTTCAATAATACCTGCCCGTAAAATCACTAATTCTATTCGCGCAAGTCGCATCAATGTCCATCCCTCCGATAGGCCGTCAGCAATCATTTGATCAAGTTCCAGCCTCCGGTGATTGACTCCTGAAACCACAGCGTAAAAATGCTCACTATCTATTTTCTTTACTCGCAGTTGACGGGCGATATCATCAGCATAGTTATCTAAAAAAGTTGGCATTGCCTCCAGCAGAGGCTGGCCCGTCACTTCTGCACTATAACCTAACTGAATAGATGCAAGCCGCGCAGCAGCCCGTCTGCGAACTGCCGTAGGGCGTAAGAGGCTAGCTTTTTCATTGCTGTCTTTTTGGGACAAATTTTCAACAATTGTCTTTTGGGTCATTAATCAGTTTTTTATCTTCTGCATACCGTTTTGCTAAAGCCGCCATGGCCAGTGCAGCCCTCGCGGCATCCCCACCTTTATCTTTGCGGTTGATATCTGCTCTTTCCCATGCTTGTTCGGTATTCTCTACAGTCAGAATCCCGTTGCCAATTGCCAGATTTCGGTAAATCGCCAAGTCCATCAGACCCCTAGATGATTCTGTGCAAACCGTCTCATAATGGGTTGTCTCACCCCTAATAACACATCCCAGGGCAATAAAGCCGTCATAAGGGCATGAGTTGGTTGCAGCCATTGCGATAGCAGCAGGTATTTCAAGCGCACCAGGCACAGAAATAACATCGTAGCTTGCCCCCGCAGTTTCGAGTTCAGCAACAGCGCCTTGCCTTTGAGCGACGGCAAGTTCAGCATAAAAATCGGCCTGAACAATTAAATAATGACCAGAAGTTAGAGCCTTCTTCTTCATTCAATGTCTCTTACAGTTCTAATTTATGGCTTTCCAGCCTTCAATTGTCAGCCCATAACCTTCAAGACCAATAATGGTTGGCTTTGAATTAGACAATAAAGTCATAACTGACACATTCAGATCATTTAGAATTTGAGCACCCACTCCATAATCTCTCAACTCAAGTGCACCAGTTTTTGTGTCCGATCCCTGCCGTGCTAGAAGGATTTCGGAAAGACTGGACAAACTTGATTCGCGCAAGACAACGATCACACCTCTGCCATGTTCTGCTATAATGCGCATTGCCTGTTGCAACTCACCATGATTACGGCTTTTGTGCGACTCACCCAGAAGGTCAACCATCAAATCCAATCCATGCATCCGAACTAAAGTTGGTTGGTCAGGGTCAATCTGCCCTTTTAACATCACAAGATGCTCTACATCAGTAATGTCATTCCGATAAATCAACAGCCGCCATGTACCTCCAAATTCTGTCTCAAATGAAGACTCAGCGATCCGTGTTACTAGAGTTTCATTATGACGCCGCCAAGAGATCAAATCTGCGATCGCACCAATTTTTAAATTATGCTGCTGAGAAAAATCCATCAGATCGGGCAATCTGGCCATTGTCCCATCATCTTTCATAATTTCACAAATCACTCCATTTGGGGCGCAACCAGCGGCGCGGGCAATATCAATAATGGCCTCGGTATGCCCAGCCCTCACCAGCGTACCACCATCTCTAGCCACAAGAGGAAAAATATGACCCGGAGTAGCAATATCAGCTTGGCGTGCATGTGGATTGATCGCTGTATGAATTGTAAGGGCGCGGTCAGCAGCCGAAATCCCTGTTGTCACGCCCTCACGAGCCTCAATCGATACAGTAAAGGCAGTCTGATGACGTGATTCATTCCGCCGATCCATCATTTCCAGCCCCAGCTGCTCAGTGTGCCCTCGAGTGAGAGCCAAACAGATAAGCCCACGGCCATATTTTGCCATAAAATTGACCGCCTCGGCATTTGCATGTTCTCCAATAATACACAAATCCCCTTCATTTTCACGACTTTGGTCATCGACTAGAATGAACATTCTGCCTGCTCTTGCATCTGCAATTACTTCTTCAATCGGGGATAAGCCATGCTTAGTTTTTAGCATATTTATTTTATTTCTCCTGCAACCTGAATCAATCGTGAAACATAACGTGCCAGCATATCAATTTCCAAATTCAAACAGCTGCCTTGGACAGAGGCACCCAGATTTGTATTTTTCCAAGTGTGTTCAATTATATTCACACAAAACATATTTTCACTAACGGAATTGACAGTCAGGGATACGCCATTCAAAGCAATCGAGCCCTTTTCAGCAACAAAGCCTGCTAAAAGCGGCGGCAAAGAAATTTCCAGACGATGGGAGTCAGAAACTGCTGTTATATTTTCAATCACTGCTACACCGTCAACATGGCCAGATACAATATGTCCACCCATTTCATCTCCCATCCTCAGGGAACGTTCAAGATTAACAGCAGTGCCTTCCTGCCATGTTTGAAGTGTGGTCCTTGACAATGTCTCCTCAGAAACGTCAACTTCAAAACTGTCTGAATTGCGGTCAGTTACTGTCAAGCATATTCCAGAACAACAGATTGATGCGCCTAAATCAATTTCATCACAAGCCCAGGGCGCGGAAATGCCAACGCGCCAGTCACCTTTGCGCTCAATAGACATAACTGCTCCAATTGCTGTCACAATGCCTGTAAACATTGACTATACTTTTCCAATCATTTTTTTGCCTCTTTGCCAGATGGATAAACGATCTCCAGCCAACTCAAATGTCCGTGCTTTGGTATAATCAGAGTCACGTGGGAAAGCTAGAGCCGTTCGGGAATTTGCATCATATAATAGTCCAGGAACACCAGTTTTAAGTTTTTTTTGCGCCGACAAATGAATAATTTGGTCAATCAAGCCAGCAGAATAAAAACTACGATTTAATTTTGTTCCAGCCTCTAATAATAAGCTGGATAAATTACGTTTTGCACACCATTGCAAAGCGGCTGACAAATCAAGTCCGTCTGCATTTCGGTCAAGCCTTACAAACTCAATTCCGCATTTATCAAGCATTATTTGATCCTG
>DEBO01000031.1:0-3870 GCA_002348585.1 Alphaproteobacteria bacterium UBA2954
GCCTCTCGTCCAAAATGCGCTTCAGTTGGACGCATTATACGCCAAATGTCGTTTTAAGTGCAAATTTGATTTATTCTATTCAGGGTTTCATCTGTGCCTAATGCCCTGACAATATCCAGAATAGATGGAGCAGTTTTTGTCCCTGTTAGAGCAGCACGCAGAGGCAGCCCAACATCGCGCATTTTCAATCCTTCAACAGTCATCCAGTCTTTAAATGCTGTGTCAAATTCTGCTTTATTTGTGGCGCTTGTGCTTAGAAATTGGGCAACCTTCTGTAAGGTGTGTTTAGCCTCATCCGTCAGCAGAGCGGCTGCATCCTCATTTAATACTGGTGCTCCATTACTGAACAGCCAGCTGGTCATCTCATTCAGCTCGACAAGCGTCTGTGCACGTTCGGTGAATAAAGGCATTAGCTCTTCCAGCCACTCTCTACTCTGAGCTGCGGCGACACCTCCGCGCATCACTATTAATTTTTCAGCTAGCTCATCAACAGGCATCTTGCGCAGCCAATATTGATTGACAGCCTTTAACTTATCCATATCAAATCGTGCCGGGGCCTTGCCAATGTGCTGGCCATCAAACCAGCTAGCTGCCTGTTCGCGGCTGAACAGTTCATCATCACCATGTGACCAGCCCAGACGGGACAAATAATTGCCAATAGCTTCTGGCAGGAAGCCCATGTCACGATAAGCATCCATGCCCAATGCGCCATGGCGCTTGGACAGTTTTGCGCCATCTGGCCCATGGATCAGCGGAATGTGGCAAAAGATCGGTACCGGCCAGCCCGCTCCCTGATAAATATGGTACTGCCTAAACGCATTGTTTAAATGGTCATCCCCACGGATGACATGTGTGATACCCATATCATAATCATCAACCACAACCGCCAGCATATAGGTTGGCGTTCCGTCACTGCGTAACAGAACAAGGTCATCTAGGCTGCTGTTATGCACAAATACGTTGCCCTGAACCATATCTTGTATATTGGTCGCGCCCTCATCCGGCATTTTCAGCCGCACCACGTATGCAGCCTGCACCGATGGCGGGTCGCTTCGATCCCGCCAGGGTGAGCGCAAAGGCTTGCCTGATTCACGTGCGTCGGCTCGGATATCTGCTAGCTCTTCATCACTAAGAAAGCACTTGTAAGCGGTTCCGGCTGCCAGCAACTCTTCAGCAACAGCACGATGACGATCTACTCGTTCTGACTGCAGAATGACATCTTCGTCTCCGCTAAGGCCAAGCCAATTTAACCCGTCATGAATGGCCTCAATCGCCTCTGGTGTTGAACGTTTTTTGTCTGTATCCTCAATCCTTAGCAGATAACGTCCACCGTGATGTGCGGCGAACAGATAATTGAACAGAGCCGTCCGTGCCCCACCAATATGAAGGAAGCCGGTAGGAGAAGGGGCAAACCGCGTTACAACGCTCATCTTTTATTAACCTTCTACTGGTATGCAAACGTTTTACCGAAACGAATGTAAGGTGTGTGTTGAAAGTGGTATATCATAACCATCGTAAAAAAGGCATATCAGATACACACAAATCCCACCTTTATAGTCAATTTGTATCATTCTAAGTGCCAGATAAGGGCCGAGGCGTGTTCATCCCATCACCTGCATCAAACAGACAACAGCAAAGCCAACCCCTAACGTCTTGCCATCCAGTTAGCTGACACTCTAATAATGTCGGATAAGTCCGGTCAGCCGACCTTGTATCCTGACTTTATCGGTTGAAAAATAGCGTGTTTCATAAGCCGAATTTGCCGGTTCCAGAGCCACACGTCCGGCTTCACGGCGGAATGTTTTCAATGTTGCTTCACTATCTTCGATTAGCGCCACAACAATTTCGCCACTTGCTGCTGTGTCAGACCGCCGGATAATAACCATATCACCGTCATGTATGCCAGCTTCAACCATTGAATCACCTACAATCTCAAGAGCAAAATGTTCGCCACTAGCAACTAGTCCTGCGGGAACATCCATATAGCTGGACGGGTCTGACAGGGCCTCAATGGGGGTGCCTGCTGCAATCCGTCCTAGTAATGGTAACTGAACAATAGCAGAATTTGCCGGTGTAAAGTCAGCCGTAATCACATTTGTGCTGGCTTTATGGGTCTCCGGTCCGTTGCCTGGATGACGCAGGATTTCAATTGCGCGGGCCCTGTTTGGTAGTTTGCGGATATAGCCGCGTTCTTCCAATGCAGAGACAAGCCTGTGTATGCCTGATTTACTGGCCAGACCAATGGCTACCCGCATTTCATCAAATGACGGAGTGATGTCTTTTTCAGCTTGGTAGTCAATCAGATAGCTCAACAGTTGATGTTGCTTTCCTGTCAGCATGCCTTGGCTCCCTTCACCCATTCGTTCCTATTATGTTCTAAGTTATTTACTAGAACAAGTCAAGAACATAAGAAGCGATGGTCCGTTCAAGTTAAAGGCCATCAGGCAGAACAAGCACAGAAACCATGTCACCTGCTTGAAGAGCAGGGGCATGGGGGGGGCGGATTATCAGCCCCTGTGCGTCAGAAAAGGCCTTCAGCATGGATGAATCTTGACGACCGAGAGGTCGTATCCTGCGCGTATTTCCCGTGCCTTCAAAAACACCTCGCAGATAATCCTGGCGGCGGTCATTTTTAGGAACAGGGGCAGACAGGCGGATCGGGCGAATATCTGCATCAGTTTGCTGGCCAAGAAGTGTTCTCAAGGCGGGTAAGCCAAATACGGTCATGCAGACACCAGCTGAAACAGGATTACCCGGCAAACCCAACAGAGGGGTCCCGTTCCACTGCCCAAAAATAAGGGGTTTGCCCGGTCGCATGGCAATTTTCCAAAACGACAAAGCCGATGGATCAGCTTCGGTCAGGTCTGAGACGATATGGTCATGGCGGCCAACAGACGCACCACCTGTGGTCAGAATCAAATCAAAAGGCTGTTTCTGTATATTCTGGCCTGTATTCAGACATTGCGTAAGGGCACCGGGCTGATCTGGCACGATTCCTAAATTCACGGCCTCACCGCCTGCAAGCTGAACAGCGTGAGCGAGGAATATGCTGTTTGAATTCACCAGCTGGCCAGGGGCAGGGGGCGTGCCAGGGGGAACCAGCTCATCTCCAGAAGACAGAATCGCGACAAGCGGTTTGCGCCGGACAATCAGCGTCTCTGCATGGCCACATAAAGCCGCAAGGGCCATCTGACGGGCTCCCAAAGCTGTGCCGCTCTTCAATACGATCTGGCTAGCCTGAAAATCCAACCCGGCCGGGCGGATGAACTGGCCAGGTTTTGCAGTTTCATTCAGAGTGACTATATTCTCATGAAGACTTACATCTTCCTGTAGAATGACAGCATCTGCCCCTTCAGGCACATGACCACCGGTAAAAATCCGCACAGTCTGTTTGCCGGTAATGGACTTGGTAAATAGATGACCGGCTGCCGCCTCGCCAACTACTGTAAACTGACTTCCTGCAACCAGAGGTGTGCCACCTGTATGCACAGCATAGCCATCCATAGCAGAAACGGCGGCTGGCGGATGATCATAGTCTGCGGCGATATGTTCTGCGAGAATGCGGTTTGCGGCTTCTTTAAAGCTGACGTTCTGCGTATTCACAGGCTGCAGCGCGGCACATATCTCTGTTAGGGCTTCAGCAACAGGTTTCAGTTCAATCGGCATTAAATGTCCCGGATCTGCCGCCTGATTTATGCAGCAGGCGTATATCTCTTATCACCATGGCCTTATCGACAGCCTTGCACATATCGTACACCGTGAGGGCCGCCACAGATACAGCTGTCAGGGCTTCCATCTCAACGCCTGTTTTGCCATCCAGATGGCATTCAGCGCGGATATCAATGGCGCAGTCCGGCTCGTTCAGGGTCA
>DEBO01000031.1:4200-7182 GCA_002348585.1 Alphaproteobacteria bacterium UBA2954
CTGCACATCAACATGCGAAAGGGTGAGAGGATGGCAAAGTGGAATCAGATGCGCGGTTTGTTTTGATCCCATAATCCCGGCAAGCTGCGCAACAGACAGCACATCGCCTTTTTTCAGCCCGCCTGATTTCACAGTATTCAACGTCTCCTTTGACATGTTCACATGTCCGCTGGCGACGGCCACGCGCCTTGTTTCATCCTTTTCGCTGACATTAACCATCTGAGGACGGCCATCATCTGTAAAGTGGGTAAAATCTGACATATGCTTTGCCTTTGCTGTTAAGCGGGAACGGGATTTGCCAGTAAAGCAGCGGTAGCGCTCGTGACATCATCGCTGCGCATAAGCGACTCACCAATCAGAAAACAGCGGGCGCCGGTGGCGGCCATCAGTGCTAGATCATCAGCTGTGAACAAGCCACTTTCGGCAATAGCAATCCGGTCCTTAGGCAGGCGAGGCAGCATGTCCAGCCCAACCTGAAGCGAGATTTCCATTGTTTTCAGGTTACGGTTATTAATGCCCATCAGAGGTGAGGTCAGCTGGATGGCTCGGTCAAGTTCAGAACTGTCATGGACCTCGATCAAAACATCCATACCTAGCTCATGCGCTGCTGCTTCGAGTTCTTGTGCCTGTGCATCTGATAAGGCAGCCATGATAAGCAGAATGCAATCCGCGCCCAATGCACGGGAATGAACAATCTGAACCGGGTCAATAATGAAATCTTTGCGCAGAACAGGCAGACTGCTAACAGTGCGCGCTGCCATAAGAAATGCATCATCGCCCTGAAAATAGTTCTTGTCTGTTAAAACAGACAGACAACTTGCGCCACCATCCGCATAGGCGCGCGCCAATGAGGGGATATTAAAGTCAGCCCTTATAAGACCCTTTGAGGGAGAGGCTTTTTTAAGCTCAGCAATCAGGCCATAGCCAGACACCGACGCTGCTTTCAGCGCAGCAGCAAAGCCGGCTGGCGCAGGTGCAGCTGCTGCTTGATGGTGCAACTCATGTAATGACATATCCGCCTTCAGCTGAGCAACTTCTGTTTTTTTTGTTTCAATAATTTTCTTAAGAACGTCTGACATCTAATTGCAATTTATTTATTTGTTATGAAAATGAGTTGATCCAAAGCTGTTTGAGCAGCCTTTGTGTCAATTGATTGTCTGGCACGTTCAAGCCCAACTGCCATTTCTTTTTCATGTCCGCCCGCAACAAAAGCAGCTGCAGCATTCATTAGCACAATGTTGCGATAAGGCCCTTCCTTACCAGAGAGAAGCTCCCGAAGGGCAGTCGCATTTTCCTTTGCAGATCCACCCTTAATATCTGACAGGCTGGCTGTTGGCAGGCTGAGATCTGATGGGTGCAGTGTGGTTTCTGAAATCTGACCGTCTTTTAACATAGTGATCTGGTTGCTGCCTGTTGTTGACAGCTCGTCGAGGCCATCAGCTCCATGCACAATAAAAGCATCCGTTGTCCCCAGTGTGCGTAAAGCCTCAGCAAAAGGTTGCAGCCAGCGCGCGTCAAACACGCCAACCAAAATCCGTCGTACAAGGGCTGGGTTGGATAGCGGGCCCAGAAGGTTGAATATTGTGCGTACCCCGAGCTCTGCGCGAATAGGGCCGACATGGCGCATGGCACTATGGTGACGCGGGGCCATCAGAAAAACAATTTTTGCTGCTGTAAGAGCTTCAGATAAAGCCTCTTCTGAACAGTCAAGATTGATGCCGAGCGCAGTGAGCACATCGGCTGCCCCACTTTTTGAGGAGACAGCCTTATTGCCATGTTTGGCGATGGGTATACCCGCTCCAGCCAGCACAAGTGCAGTTGCTGTTGAGATGTTATAGGTGCCAATGCCATCACCGCCTGTGCCTACAATATCCATGGCGTTGTCCGGGGCGTCGAGGGTAAGGGCATGACGGCGCAGGCATCCTGCACCAGCGGCAATATCAGAGGGGGCCTCACCCCGCATTTTCAAAGCAATCAGGAAGGCGGCCATTTGTACTGGGCTAGCCTTCCCCTTCATCATCTCATCGAAACCAGCAGACATCTGATCTGCAGGCAGAATCTGGTTTTCGGTAATCTGTTTGGTCAGTTTATTCAAAATATCAGACATGCACTTGATCCGGGAATTTTTGATCCAGCCGCAACAGCTGGGCTTCCAACAAGTCCAGCTTAGCTTCATTAGGCAGATGGTTTGCTCCGCAGCTGGCTAGAAAAGCTGCCAGCATCTGGTAGCCACCGCTAGAGGCAATGGATTCAGGATGGAACTGAACGCCGAAGATAGGATGTGATTTATGCTGCAGGCCCATAATCTTTCCATCAGTTGTCCGTGCAGTGACCTGCAGTTCTTCTGGCTGTGTGGCCTCATCAGCAACCAGCGAATGATAGCGGGTTACAGTTAGGTCCTGCTGCAGACCAGCAAAGAGACCAGTCCCCTCATGGTTGAGACGGGATAGCTTGCCATGCATTGGCGGGTCAATTCGCATCAAACTGCCACCAAAAGCTGTCCAGATTGCTTGATGTCCCAGACACACGCCTAGAATAGGCAGACGACCAGTTGCCACCCGCACCAGCCCCTCTGTAATTCCAGCTTGAGCAGGGGTACCCGGACCTGGTGAAAGAACGATCCCCTCAGCCCCCATAGCCATGACCTCATCCACAGAGGCGGCATCATTGCGCAAGGTTTTAACCTCTGCGCCAAGATCAGACAGAAAATGCCATAAATTCCAAGTAAAGCTGTCATAATTATCTAGCAAAAGGAACATCAGGTCACGCCATGCAGAACAAATGAGTGGAGATTTTTGCCATGTATATAGCTCAGTGTAAATTGATTTGGGCAAATAGCTTTGGCGGTTATACGAAAAACTTCAGTATCCGGTCAAATCTTATCCCCGATCAAATCTTATCACGGGGCGGTCAATTTCTTCCTCTTAGCGTCAGAAAGCATGTGGTAAAATGATACCGTTTACTTATCAAGTTGTTTTTATT
>DEBO01000048.1 GCA_002348585.1 Alphaproteobacteria bacterium UBA2954
CAAACTGTCCGTTGGCAGCAGGAAAGAACAGATTCTTACCTGTCTGATTTGCATGGCCGTGACAACCGCACTAAAGCCAGAGCGGCTGTTGATGAACGAGGCAAGATTCTCGCTCTGGATGTTATAGTGCATGCTAATATGGGGGCTTGGCTATCAAACTTCAGTATATATATTCCTACGTTGTCTGCTTGTCGAACCCTGACCGGACCCTATGATATTGCTGTTGCTGGCATGGAAGTGCGCGGGATTGTGACCAATACGCCAGCTGTCGATGCTTTCCGCGGTGCAGGGCGTCCCGAAGCTAATTATTTGTTGGAACGTCTCATGGACCGCATTGCTGATGTGATGGGCATGGACAGAGTTGGGGTTCGCCAGGTGAATTTAATCAAGCCTGAGCAGATTCCTTTTAAGATGGTTGAAGGCGGAACAGTTGATTCAGGAGATATGCCCGGCCTGCTGGCTGAGGCGATGGAGAAGGCAGACTGGCTGGGATTTGATGCGCGGCGTAAGGTCAGTGCAGAACAAGGTAAATGGCGCGGTATTGGTTTGTCCATGTATTTAGAGCAATGTGGCGGCGGTGGCGGTGCAAGCGTGGATATTGAATTTCATAAAGACGGAACAGCAACTGTCTATGCTGCGCAACAGGATAATGGCCAGGCTCATCGCACTACATTAACGCAAATTTTTTCAGCCAGGCTTGGCTACGATGTTGAGCTGATTAATATTGTGCAGGGGGACAGTCTGCGCACACCGCCAGGAACAACAGGTGGAGCCCGAATGTCCGCCGTTCTGGGTTCTACATTGATGCAGGCCGCTGGTATGATTGCAGAGCAAGCTCTGCCGTTCGCGGCTGAGCATCTGCAGGTAGAGATAGGTGACATTCAGTTTGCAGAGGGAATATTCACTGCTGCGGGAACAAACCAGTCGGTGACGATTGAAGATTTGGTCAGACTTATTGCTACAGATGACCCGGCCCAGCATCCGCTGAACCGGGTGCATGATTATACAACTGATGGGGCGACTTATCCTTATGGCTGTCATATTGTTGAGATTGAAGTTGACCAGCAAACCTATCGCCCGGAAATTGTAAATTATACTGTGGTTGATGATTTTGGCGAGATCATCAACCCTTTAACATTGGAAGGCCAGATACATGGCGGAATCGCGCAAGGGATTGGTCAAGCACTTTACGAACACGTCGCTTATGACGAAGACGGGCAATTGCTAGCTGGTTCGCTAATGGACTATACTTTGCCACGTGCTGACCATATGCCCTTATTTTCAATTTCACGTCGCGGTACCCGCTGCCAGAACAACATTCTTGGTGTTAAAGGTGCTGGCGAGGCGGGAGCGATTGGCGCCCCACCGGCTGTGATTTCTGCATTATGTGACGCGCTTGGTATTGTCCATATTGATATGCCAGCCACATTAGAGAATGTCTGGCAAACAATGAAGTTAAAGAAGGGTGCCGCATGAGTCCCACAATTGTTAAATCTGATCAGGAATGGCAAGAGCAACTGACCTCGGAACAGTATCATGTTACCCGCAAGCACGGCACTGAACGGGCGTTTACAGGTAGATACCATGACTGTGACCAAGATGGGACATATCACTGTGTCTGTTGCGGAGCAGCTTTATTTGGTAGTCAGGACAAATTTGATTCAGGCACAGGCTGGCCATCTTTTACACTGCCTCTTGAAGAAACTGCTGTCGGTACAAAGTCAGATCGCAGCTTTTTTATGGTCCGCACAGAAGTACATTGCAGCCAGTGTGAGGCTCATTTAGGCCATGTGTTTGAAGATGGGCCTGTCGATGCAGGGGGCTTGCGCTATTGTATAAATTCGGCCTCTCTTGACCTTGTTGCTGAAGATGCAGGTTAGGCGACCTAAATGAAGTCACTTGTCTGAGGTCTATGCAGCGTGTTTATGTCTGTAGTCGCGAGGCTTTCGAAAGAGGAGAAAGCTAGTGAGCAAAACTATTGCCAGCCGGTAAATAGCTAGCGACTTTTGCCAGAAAAATCCATAATCAATTGTCTTCAATCTTTTTGTAGGTGGTCTTATAAAGTAAGTTTCTAGTGGCAATACCCTTTTTCATGCTGAGCCCCTTCATATTGTGCAGGCGGACCTCTGCCGGGGACAGTTTTTTATTGGAATCCGCGTCTATAGTCAAAAATAATTTGATATGCTGGTCTGCATATTCATCAAGATTAATCATACCGTCCTTATCGGCATCCAGACGCCCAAAATGACCTTCAAGCATCTTCCTAACCTCATGAAGAGTCACCATCTGGTCCTGGTCAATATTTGCCGCCAGCAATGCATCAGGTTGCGACGCAGACGGGCGATCAACCGAAGATATATCAGTGGTTAAAAGGCTGATGATGCAGGCTGTGCAAACTCCGTTAAAACCGGCAAGCCAGAGGGTTTGTTGAGTCTTTCTCATATCGCGTCGCTTTCTACTATTTTTTAATTTTTTTAACGTCTGGTTCTTTCCTGATGATTTTTAAGGCTGATTAGGATAACAATAGGGACAATCCAGGCTGAATTTAGGCGGTAAAATGGCAAGAGTCTGTTGTTGACCTGCCTGATCTGAACAGTGTTTTGAAAAACAGGAAGAGGCAGACCTTGCAAGTGACCAGGCATGACACTATCAGAGCTGTCACAGGGACAACCCGTCTGTTTGGCTGTATTGCTAGTCCGACTGACCATGTGCGGGCTCCGATAATCTTTAACAGAATTTTTGCTGAACGAGACATTGATGCTGTTATGGTGCCTGTTGATATTCCTGCAGGACAGCTGTCAGAGGGGATTAAGGGTCTGAAGGCACTCGGTAATTTTAAAGGTGCGGCGGTCACCATTCCGCACAAGCTAAACCTTGCTGCGCTCTGTGATGAATTAGGGCCAGGGGCAAGAGCAACGGCTGCGGTAAATGCTGTCCGCTTTGCAGATGACAACCGTTTGCTCGGTGATAATTTTGATGGTCATGGTTTTGTTGCTGGTCTTTTGGGTGAAAACCCTACTAAATTGCCGCCTGAGCACATCCTGCGCGATAAATCGATTCTAATTATTGGTGCTGGTGGGGCTGCTCGTGCGGTTGCTCTATCACTAGCTGCTCAGCCAATTTCTCGTGTTGATGTGACCAACAGGACACATAGCCGAGCAAAAGAGGCGGTTCAGCTTGTTCATAAGGTGGGTGGAAATACAAAAGTTCTTGCTATACAAAGTAATGATATTGATTTTCATGCTTATGATATGGTGATCAATGCCACGCCGCTTGGCTTGTATGAAAATGATGAGATGCCCCTGGATGTAAATTTGCTGCGCATAGATTGTCTTGTGTGTGACATAATTATGAGGCCTGAGCGGACCCGCCTGATAACAGCAGCTCAGCGATCAGGCCGCCCGGTCCATATTGGCAGATACATGCTGGATTATCAGGTCGATCTGATTGGTGAATTTATTGGCGCATATAAGAAAAACAGTGGCTGATGAAGATTTCATATTGAAACTTAAATATCAGCGGATTAAGTAAAGTCCCAGTGACCAAATGAGGATGACGAATGGCTGAAGAAACAAGCTGGACAGAAGAACGTCTAGAAAAATTGAAAAAATTGTGGGATTCGGGCTTGTCCATTTCACAAATTGGTGAACAGTTGGGGGTAACGCGTAACGCGGTAGCTGGCAAAGCGCATAGATTAAAATTGCCCAAACGGCAGTCGCCAATATCAAAGACAGAACGACAAAAGAATAAAGACGTCAAACAACGCGACCTGCCTCTGCGTCTTGTATTGCGGGACATAAAATGGTCGCGGTCAAAATGTGTCTGGCCGTCCGGCGACCCAAAGACAGTTGAGTTCAATTTCTGTGGTGCGCCCATCGTGCCCGGCAAACCGTATTGTTCTGAACATTGCGAGCTAGCCTATACGACGTCGCGCGATGGAAGCTAAACAGACACCGATACGGATTCACCGGTCAGATTACGCCCCTTTTGACTGGACTGTCACCACCACCCGCCTGGATGTCAGCATCAACTCACCTGACACGCTGGTCAGTGTGACACTGGATATAAAGCCTAATCCTGCGGCCAAACCATCTGATGAGCTCTTACTAAATGGCCGTGGCCTTAGCCTGTTATCTATAGAGGTTGACGGCCTGCATCTGGCTGTTGATCGGTATCGCCTTGACAGCAACCAGCTGCGGATTACTGGACTGACAGGTCAGCATCAAGTCAAGGTTACCTCAACATGCAAACCCTACACCAATACCGCTTTGGAAGGGCTATATTTGTCAGGTGATATGATTTGTACACAATGTGAGCCGGAAGGCTTTCGCCGGATCTGCTATTATCCTGATCGGCCGGATGTCATGAGTATCTTTACGGTGCGTATAGAAGCGGACCTTCAGTATAAGCAATTACTATGCAATGGAAATAAGGTTGACGGTGGACCTATTGGATCTGCCCGTCATTTTGCCTTATGGCATGACCCGCATCCCAAGCCCTGTTATTTGTTTGCTTTGGTTGCAGGCGACTTGGCCCTTGTGGAAGATAGATTTACCACAGTCTCTGGACGTGATGTCACACTGCAGATTTGGGTTGAACATGGAAATCAGCATCTGACTGAACATGCAATGGTAAGCCTAAAAAGTTCGATGAGGTGGGACGAGGACGTCTATGGCCTTGAATATGATCTTGACCTGTTTCAGATTGTTGCGGTCAGTCATTTCAATATGGGGGCGATGGAAAACAAGGGCCTGAATGTTTTTAACAGTAAATTTGTTCTAGCAGACCCGGCAACAGCCACTGATGATGACCTGAGCCGCGTTGAGTCGATTATAGCGCATGAATATTTTCATAACTGGTCAGGTAACAGGGTCACCTGCCGTGACTGGTTTCAATTAACATTAAAAGAAGGGTTAACTGTTTTTCGCGATCAGTGTTTCAGTGCAGATATGCATGATGAAACTGTGAAGAGAGCTGAGGATGTCGCTATGTTGCGGGCCATTCAATTTCCCGAGGATGCCAGTCCTACCGCCCATCCTATCCGCCCGGAAGCTTATGCTGAGATTAATAATTTTTACACTCCTACAGTTTATGAAAAAGGGGCTGAGGTTATACGCATGCTCAGCAGCTTCCTGGGCCCAAAAGGCTATAGACGTGGTGTGGATTTGTATTTTCAGCGTCATGACGGCCAGGCTGTGACTTGTGATGATTTTCTGGCCGCGCTTGCTGATGCAAATGATATGGATTTGTCATTATTTTCGCTGTGGTACAGTCAGGCAGGTACGCCTGACCTAACAGTCAAGCGGAACACTGCTTCTGAAGGCCGAATAAATCTGACCTTGTCGCAGTCGTTGCAACAAACTGCTGCTGCGACTGCAAACGGCCCTATGCCTGTTCCCGTGAAGCTGGGCCTTGTTAGTAAGACAGGAGAGGCCGTTATGTTCAGCATTGGAGGGAAGAATCCGGCAGCAGAGCAGACGATATTATTGACCGCTGATATGATGGATGTGGAATTGGAATTGATGCAGCCATCGGTGTCGCCCGTTGTGCCATCTGTTTTGCGCGGCTTTTCTGCACCTGTGCGAATGTATGATGATTTATCTGTGGATGAGCTGGCCACTCTGGCAATCTATGATACGGACGGGTTTAACCGTTATGAAGCTTGTCAGCGTCTGGCGCATCTGGCACTTGAACAGCGGTTAGGTTCAGATGGTGCAAACGTGACCATAGAGACAGCGCTGATAAAGGCAGTGATAAAAATTTTTGAAGATATAGAATTAAAAAATGATTACAAGTGCTTGTGTCTGTCTGTTCCTAGTCAGTCTGAGGTTGAGCACCGAGCAGAAGAAGCTGACCCGGTTGCAATCTGGCAGGCGCGGCAGGCCCTGCAGGGTGAAATAGGCAGCCATTTATCAGAGCAGATCAGGTTTGCTTTGGCGACAGAGGACTTGTGCAATACATCTTCTGGCCGTGCGTTACGTAATCGTTGTATCTATCTTGGGGTGGCTTCAGCAAGCGAAACCGCTGTCCGTGTAGCCGCAGAACAAAGTTCTGATCTGAATATGACGTTATCAATGGGCGGCCTAACGGCTCTTAACGTTACCATGCATGACGCTCGTAGTATCTGTCTGGAAGCCTTTTATGAACGCTGGAGGAACACCCCTCTGGTCATGGAAAAATGGCTTGGCCTAGAAGCGTCTTCACCTTTTTCAGGCACAGTTCACTATATGCAAAAACTGATGCGTGAGCCTGTATTTGATCCTGATAATCCGAATAAATTGAGATCGGTTCTCGGGACATTTGCAATGGCCAATCCAGTGCAGTTTCATAAAGAAGATGGAAGTGGGTATCAGTTTATTGCAGAACAAATTGCCGAATTAGACAACCGTAATCCGCAGATTGCCGCCCGGCTTGCTTTGGTGCTGACGCGTTTTGCCCACATAGAGCCTAGCCGCAGAAGATTGATGAAAAAATCTGTGGCATGGTTGTCGGAACTGAAGTTGTCAGAAAATCTCCAAGAAATTGTTACCAAAGCCTTGGCGGCGGCGACAGCTTAGCTCTATAGCCGGGTTTTGCCTTCCAATTTAGCGCAGAAATGCAGGAATGTGATCACTGTCTTTAAAGCTATTTCCTTTCCAGGCGGGAGGGCGTTTTTCACCCTGATCAGAGCGTCTGGCGGGTACTTTATCAACCTCATCAGGATTTTTTTCTTCCTGGCTTAACTGAACTGGAGCAGTCTTATTTAAAGTACGGCTTTCTCGATGTTTTTTTTCGGATTTTACAGCATCGTTAGTTGAATGCTCTTTTTTCGACTGCCGACCGGTGTTCGATAAAACAGGAATGGGCTGACCTGTTAGTTTTTCGATTGCTAATATGGCTTTTTCATCATCTTCACCGGCAATCAGCGTAAAGGCATGGCCATGGCGACCGGCACGGCCGGTGCGCCCGATACGGTGCACATAATCTTCTGCGTTAGACGGGACGTCAAAATTAAACACATGGCTGACACTGGGGATGTCAAGGCCGCGTGCAGCAACATCAGACGCAACCAACAGGGGTATCTGCCCATTTTTGAATTCATCCAGAGCGACCAGACGTGCACTCTGGGTCATGTCGCCATGCAGACCTGTCGCTGAGAAGCCATGCCGTTTCATCGATGACAGCAAAGTTGAGATATCTCGTTTTCGGTTGCAGAAAATGACTGCATTTTGAATATCCTGGCTGCGCAGCAGATCCCGCAGTGCCTCACGTTTCTTCCGAAAAGTTGTACGCACTAAATTCTGGCTGATTGTATCGGCTGTCGATGCAGGTTTGGCGACTTCGATCAGTTTTGGGTTCATGACAAACTTGCGACCGATTGTATGAATTTCTTCAGATAATGTTGCCGAAAAGAACAGGGTCTGCCGCATAATAGGTAAAAAGCTAACAATGCGCTCTACATCAGGAATGAAGCCCATATCCAACATACGATCAGCTTCATCAATGACTAGAATCTTTACATCTTGAAGGAGTACTTTGCCGCGTTCAAAATGATCTAATAAGCGGCCAGGTGTTGCAATAAGCACATCAACACCTTTACTAAGAGCAGCATCCTGCTCAGAAAAACTTACACCGCCTATCAGCAAGGCCATATTCATTTTATGGTTAACTGAAAATTTTTTAAATGACTCAGAAACCTGCGCGGCCAATTCTCTTGTTGGAGCTAGAATAAGCGAGCGGGGCATGCGTGCTTTCGCTCGTCCGGACGCCAAAATGTCGATCATTGGCAAAGTGAAAGACGCGGTTTTGCCCGTTCCTGTCTGCGCAGATCCCAGTATATCACGACCCATCAATACAGACGGGATTGAGGCGGCCTGAATGGGGGTAGGCATTTCATAGCCGAGTAAAGAAACAGCTTTGACAAGCTCATCACTGAGCCCTAAATCAATAAATTGGGAAGAAATAGTGGTAATCCTTTAATATCGACGGATCTTATATCTGCTTCAGAAATAATAAACTGGTTGCACTTATTACCAATACGGATGCATTTCTATCAGAGTACACTGATTTTGTTTCCTGGTCAAATGACAAGCGGCACTGGTGTTGTTTTCCATTCCTGCGTATGCTGTGCTAAAATTTTGGCTATGAACCTTGGATTTTCTCTTATGCCGACACTTGTATTTATACCCGGCCTGCTCTGCACTTCAGCTTTATTTCAAGCGCAGATCGATGTGCTGGAGACCACACATAAGATTATGATTGCAGACACGACTGGCCTTGACAGTATTTCGGCGATGTCTAAACGCATTCTCGCACAGACGGACGGGCCTTTAATCCTGTTTGGCTTGTCGATGGGCGGCTATATTGCGATGGAAACCGCAAGGCTAGATGCTAGCAGGGTGCATGGACTTGGCTTGTTTTCAACAGGAGCACGTGCGGATACAGAAGACAGGCGCAAAATGCGGAATGATCTAGTAAGGCTATCATCTATAGGGAAATTCAGAGGTGTTACTCCCCGATTATTGCCAAAATTCCTATCCCCGCAGGCATTGCAGAATGAACAGTTGACAAACATCGTTGTTCAAATGGCAGAGAAGGTAGGGCAACACAATTTTGCGCTGCAGCAACAGGCTATTTCAAACCGCATCGACCATCGGCCCCATCTTTCATCCTATACTAATCCATCCTGCGTGGTTTGCGGGGATATTGATGAATTAACACCGCCTGATTTAGCTGTTGAGATGGCAGATTTGTTGCCGAACTGTGATCTGAAGTTGCTGGAGGCAACCGGGCATTTGTCAACTATGGAAGCGCCGGAAGCTTGTCTTGCTGCGATGCAGAGTCTCATTGAAAGAGTAGAGCAGGATAGCTGACCTGCATCTGTGTGGTCTAAACATCCAATTCTTGTATCACTTCATAAGCATGATCACGAATATAATCAAATCGCAATTCTGGCTTTTTACCCATCAACGTGTTTACTAGCTTGTCAACATTGCGACGGTCATCCGCGCCATCTATGTTCTGTTTGGGAAGGCCGACTTGCAACAATCTGCGGCTTTCAAGGTTCATAGTGGTTTCTTTCAATTGAGCGGGCGGCATTTCTCCCAGACCTTTAAAGCGACTGATATCGACCTTTGATTTTTGCGTGAATTGTGTTTGAAGTAGATGGTCACGATGCTCATCATCTAACGCGTAGGCTGTTACGGCTCCCTGTGTCATCCTGTACAGGGGCGGCTGGGCAAGATAAAGATGGCCTTTTTCAATAAGCTCTGGCATCTCGCGGTAAAAATAGGTCATCAATAAGGCGGCAATATGGGCCCCATCTACATCAGCATCCGTCATGATGATGATCTTTCCATATCGCAGCCTATCTGTGGAAAATTCCCTGCCGCCCTTTACCCCGAGTGCAAGAGCCAGATCAGATAGTTCTTGATTTTGAGATAATTTCTCAGCTGTTGCACTGGCTACATTTAAAATCTTCCCACGCAAAGGTAATACAGCCTGCGTCTTTCTGTTTCGGGCTGATTTTGCTGATCCGCCTGCACTATCTCCTTCGACCAGAAACAATTCTGTAAGCTCTGTATTTGTTTCAGTACAGTCAGATAATTTTCCTGGCAAACGCAGTTTTTGCGTGGCTGATTTGCGGGCCACATCTTTTTCTTTGCGTTTGCGTTTGCGATCCTCCATGCGCTCAATCGCGCGTTCCAGGAGGTCATTTGCCCGTGCAGGCTCATCTGAAAGCCAAATTTCAAATCTGTCACGAACAGCTGATTCAGTTTGTCTAGCCGCATCAGCAGTTACCAGCTTGTCTTTTGTCTGCCCCTGAAATTGGGGATCCTTTAAAAAAACAGACAGCATCCCGGCAGTTTCTGCAAGGATATCTTCTGCTGTAAGTTCTGCAGCTCTCTTCTGGCTCACCATATCACCGTAATTACGCAGTCCACGGGAGATGGCTTGCCTGAAGCCTGTTTCATGTGTGCCGCCCAACGGGGTAGGCACGGTATTGCAATAGGATCGGAAAAAACCGTCCTCTGCGGGCGTCAGCCAGGTAATCGCCCATTCAAATTTCTGCCCCTCAATTTCTATACGCCCTGCGAAAGGCTGGCTTAACAGCAGTGGT
>DEBO01000121.1 GCA_002348585.1 Alphaproteobacteria bacterium UBA2954
TTCCCTCTCCTGTTTTCATTTCTGAAATGCGGCCTTCATGCAGGGCGATCCCGCCCATTAGCTGAACATCAAAATGCCGCTGGCCAAGCGCACGAACAGCTGCCTCGCGTACAACAGCAAATGCATCGACAAGCAGATCATCAAGGCTTTCACCACCCTCGTGGCGGCCTTTAAGTATTGGTGTCATTTGCTTCAGATCGTCATTACTCATTGACTTGTAAGTTGGCTCAGCGGCGTTTATCGCATCAACCTTTCCCTGCAGCCTTTTAACATCTTTGCTGCCAGGCTCTCCAAATAGACTTTTGGCGAGTGATGAAAACATATCCCTTATTCCCCTTATCCACTTGATTTAGGGTTCAAACGATGTAAACCAATATGGATGTAACCAGTATGGAATTCCGCTATGCCTGACTAGCATTGACCGACTTACCCCTTGCAGATAGGCATTGAACTGGTCTTTGTCAAACAAAAGTAGGGCAAACCAGCGCCGCGCGGCCAGTGTTTTCACTGCCTTGCCAGTTGCAAGAGCTGATAGCAATATGGTAATTGGGACAAGATTTGTAAACATGCATATATGGGCGGGAAGGCAATGATAATGTAGGGTCGCCGCCTGCTATATGCGCTAGCAATCCCAGAACAGCCGGCTCAAGTGAGGAAAAAACAGATGAAACCATTCACAAATCGCTCTCTTCTGCGGGTGCTGACAGCCTTGTGCCTTCCCATCCTGTGCGCGGTTGGTCAGCCTGTAAGGGCGCAAGACACCCTAAAAATCACTGTTGCCACTGTGAATGGAGAAGAAATTTATCTCGATGAGGTGATGGCCCTTCGAGATCGATTGCCTGCCGATTTGCTTCAACAGCCTATGGAAACCTATTTTGACAGACTTGTGGATGATATCATTGATTCACGTCTAGCTGCTGCGGCAGGCAATGAAGCTGGTCTGACAGAAGACCTCGAAATTCTGCGACGGATGAGCATTGCGGCCCAGCGCGTTCTGGCTGAAGCCTGGATAAGTGGCGAAATTAGGAAGCGAGTAACAGATGCGGAACTAAAAGCTGCTTATGATACTTATATTGCTGACACAGGTTCACGTGAGGAAGTGAAAGCACGACATATTCTGGTAGCCGAAAAACAAACAGCAGAAGACATCATCAGTCAGCTGAAAGGTGGCGCTGATTTCATCATGCTAGCAAAAGAAAAATCAACTGGGCCAAGTGGGCCAAATGGCGGTGATTTAGGGTATTTTGGCCGCGGGGCGATGCTCCCCGCATTTGAAACTGCCGCTTTTGACCTTGATATTGGCCAGCATTCTCAATTCCCTGTGCAGACCCAGTTTGGCTGGCATGTCATACTGCTTGAAGATAAGCGCATAGCTGAACCTCCAACCTATGTTGCTCTTCAGCCGCAGTTACAACAAAATCTGATCAATCAGAACCTGACTAGGCTACTGGACGGGTTACGACAGGGTGCATCTTTTTCTAAACGCGGCTTCACTGACATCCGCAGGGATGCCCAAGCAGCAAACGAAAATAACGCGGCAAACTGATACAGTGTAGTCATGGCAGAACTGACCCCCTCTCCTTTGGCTCCAGCGCAGTTTCCAGACCTGCCTCCTCTTGCCGGCATAAAGCTGGCCACAGCAGCAACTGGCCTGAAATATAAAGGCCGGGACGATCTGTTTCTGATAATGGCTGATGAAGGAAGCAGCTTTGCCGGTGTGTTTACAAAAAGTGCCACAGCTGCTGCGCCTGTGCATTTATCGCGTGTGGGGCTTAAAAACGGGCATGCCCGGGCTGTGCTGACGAACGCCGGTAACGCCAATGCTTTTACAGGCCAAGCAGGCGAAGCAGAGATTTCAATTTACAGGTCAGCCTTTGCCGCTGCACTTGACCTGACAGAAGAACAAATTCTAATCGCCTCAACAGGTGTTATTGGTGAGCCTCTGAACGGACAGGCAATAGCTGGTTTTGCCTCGCAAATAAACAACCAATCGGGTAGTGCCAGCTGGCATGACGCTGCCCTGGCAATTCACACAACAGATACCTTTGCCAAAGGAGCCAGCAGGAGCTTAATGCTTGAGGGGCAGCGTGTCACAATCAACGGGATTGCTAAAGGTTCTGGTATGATCGCCCCAGATATGGCTACAATGCTGGCCTATATAGCCACTGACGCATCAATTGCAACGGCCTGTCTGCAGCAGATGCTAGAGAAGGCTTTAAGCACCAGCTTTAACGCAATCACTGTTGACAGTGACACATCCACATCAGACAGCGTTTATCTGCTGGCGACACATAAAGCAGATCATCAGCAAATCACTGATATAAACAGCAAATCAGGAGAGACCTTCTATTCAGCCCTGCAAGAGGTAATGATTGATCTGGCTCAGCAGATTGTAAAAGATGGTGAAGGGGCAAGCAAATTTATCACTGTGCGTGTACGTGCAGCAGAGACGAATACAGATGCCCGAACCATTGCATTTGCTATCGCTAATTCCCCTCTGGTCAAAACCGCGATTGCCGGGGCAGATGCAAATTGGGGCCGTATTGTTATGGCTATTGGCAAGTCTGGAGCGAAGGCAGATCGCGACCGGTTGGAAATCAGTATTGGCGGCATTGTTATTGCACAAAGTGGCCAGCGCAAAGATGGATATAATGAAGCTCCTGTTGCCGCGCACATGGCTGGTGATGATATTGATATACTGGTCGATATGGGTCTGGGTCCAGGAGAGGCAGTTGTCTGGACCTGTGACTTGACCCATGACTATATCGCGATCAACGCAGATTACAGAAGTTAACCCAATGACAGTTGCAACTCAACCTCCTCTGCCGCTTCTGGTAATCCCGGCAATTGCACTGGTTGATAATGACGGCCGGATATTGCTGGCAAAGCGGCCGAGGAATAAGCCGATGGCCGGATTGTGGGAATTTCCTGGCGGCAAGATAGAAAAGGACGAGACGCCAGAGCAGGCTCTGATACGTGAAATAGATGAGGAGCTGGGTGTAAACACCAAGCAATCCTGTCTGGCCCCTGTCACCTTTGCCTCCCATGCCTATGATGCATTCCACCTACTTCTGCTTTTGTATATTTGCCGACGCTGGCAGGGCAGCCCGGAACCACAAGAGGGCGGCGAGCTCGCTTGGGTAAAGCCATCCAAATTACGCCAGTTTGATATGCCACCCGCAAATAAAGAGTTTATATCTGTTCTTCAGGACCTACTCTTTGCCTAGGCTGGCGAACTGCGTTTCAAAGTCAAATAATCAGCAGACTAAGTCAGCCGCCTTTCAACGGTGTTTCTTTTGTTCCCAGCGCCTCCGCTAACTGGTTGGCCGCACTGCCCGGACGCAAGGGTTGAGGCTGACTGGTGTCAGGGGACCAGCCAGTTAAGGTGATTAGCTCAACAGTAGCCTTAATCTGCCCACCAGAATGTGAGAATTTCTGCTCATAAAGCGCTGCCGCTCGCATAAACACCGCCCGCGGAGTAAAATGACTCATCCGGCCAAAAAGACAATTCTGGCCACCCATTGCCTTGATATCTGCCATCAAGCGAAACATATCCGGATAAGTCACTGTCACAAGCTCAGCATCAGCAACCGGCAGTGCAAATCCGGCTCGCTGCAGCAAACTGCCCAATTCGCGAATATCTGCCATAGGCATGCAGCGCGGGCTGATGCCACCACAAATTTCTATTTCCGCCTCAGCAAGGCAGCCACGCAATTCAGTTAAGCTGCGCCCACCAAGCATATTAGCGAGCAACAACCCGTCAGGCCTTAAAGCAAGACAAATCTGGGACAGCATACCCGGCAGATCATTCATCCAGTGCAAAAAAATGGCCGATAACACAGCATCGCAAGAGGCTGGTGCAATAGGCAAAATATCATCTGACATCACTAGGTTTTTTTGCACAGACGGATTGGCAACTCTGGCCCGCTGAACAAAAGCTGCCGACGGGTCTGTCTGTGTAATCTTCACGGACTGTTCATGAAACCGCGCCGGTAAGGCAGCACCCATCTGCCCACCATGACAGCCCAGATCAAGAATATCTGTAAAGTCGCGTCTGACTAGCTCTAACCGTTCAGCCAAACGCCCACAGGCTAGTTCCTTCAAAAAAGCGGTTTTCTCATAGCCAGCTGCCGCTCGTTCGCGGTTGTGCAGCCAGGCAGACCTGTCAAATATCCGTGGCGGTGTCTGGACCATATATGTAGATGCAGTGCGAAGCGCACATCCTGTCCTGTGTTTGTTTTTAATTTTTCTCGTTGCTTTATAAGCAGAACATCAGCAGAACGCAAACTGGAGCCTAGAAAATACACCGGGGCAAGATAATAAAACACGCGAAGGCACTTTTCGCCGCATAGACTGCAGGTCAGATTGTGCACGGGTCTTTATCGATGTACTATGAAGATTGTCTTGCGATTCTGCATAACTGTCCCCATATACTATCTATCGACCTCCAACCTCTAAAATAATTAATAAAGGCCCGTCCGCAATGTCCACACCGTCTGGCAAGATAGAAATCTACACTACCCTGTTTTGTCCATTTTGTATCCGAGCCAAACAGCTTCTCGATTCAAAACGAGTGATGTATTACGAGACAGATGTTACGACCAGACTGAGCCTGCGTAAGGTCATGATCGAACGTGCTGGAGGGCGCACTTCTGTACCGCAAATTTTTATTGATGGACAACATATTGGCGGATGTGATGATTTACTGGCCCTCGAACGGTCAGGCCGGCTGAACAGACTGCTTCAGGTTGCCTGCTGATGACACGCACAGTTCAAGTTGCTGTCCTGCAATATTGTGCTGGCCCAGACCAAGTCACCACCCTGCCTCTTATGCGTCGCCTGATTACGGAAGCAGCCGGCAGTGGAGCTGTGTTGATCTGTCTACCGGAATGTGCAAACTTTCTGGCAAAAGACCGGGCAGCATTGCAAGAACTTGCAGAGGACGAGGCTTCCAGCCAAAGCCTGTCTTGCCTACAAGAACTAGCGAATAAATTTCAGATTCATATCAACGCAGGGTCATTGATGATGCGCGCGAAAAATGATGACCGTCAGGCCAACCGTGGTTATCTTATCGGCCCGGATGGGGCTATTCTGACCCATTATAACAAAATTCACATGTTTGATGCGGATGTTGGTGATGGGAAGCAATACCGCGAATCAGAACATTTCAAGCCAGGTGACTCTGTCATTCATTACAAGACAGCAATTGGCCATATTGGCCTGTCTATCTGTTATGATATCCGCTTTCCCAATCTTTATCGCCAACTTGGCCAGGCCGGGACTGAAATCATCACAATACCCGCAGCTTTTACCCAGACAACAGGTGCAGCACACTGGCATGTTCTGCAACGCGCCAGAGCGATTGAAACAGGAAGTTTTATTCTAGCGGCAGCGCAATGTGGTAGACATGCTGATGGCCGGCAAACTTTCGGTCATAGCCTGATTATCAACCCTTGGGGAAAAATTCTGGCTGACGCTGGCGATAGGGCCAACAGTTTTGTGCAAGCTGAAATAGACCTAGATGAGGTAAAACAGGCTCGAACAGCGCTACGTCATCTGCAGCATCAGCCTAATTACAGCTGACAAACATCAGATGCTTACCATCACGCTAGGGCCACATCACCAATGGTGACATATTTTTTGCACCGGTCTGCCCGCAGCTCTGCAGGGGACAAGCCTCGCAGCTCATCTAGCTGACGGAGTAATTCTGCTGACAGGCTCTCTAATGCCTGTTCAATTTGCCGATGCGCGCCACCAAGCGGCTCATCCACAATGGTGTCAATAACGCCTAGCTGCTTCATATCCTGTGCGGTTAGCCGTAAAGCTTCTGCCGCAATCTTTGCCTTTTCAGAACTGCGCCACAAGATAGATGCGCAACCTTCGGGGGAGATGACAGAATATACAGCATGTTCAAACATCACCACACGGTTGCCGGTGGCAAGCGCAATAGCACCACCTGATCCACCCTCACCCACAATAGCTGAAATCAAGGGTGTTTTCAAATTCAAGCAGGCCTGAATAGACCGTGCAATCGCTTCTGCCTGACCGCGTTCTTCTGCGCCACGTCCAGGATAAGCACCAGCTGTATCGACAAAACTGAGCACAGGCAGGTTAAAATTGTTCGCCAGTTCCATCAGTCGGATCGCCTTGCGGTATCCTTCGGGTCGAACCATGCCGAAATTCCGTTTAATCCGCTGTTCTGTCGTGCTACCCTTTTCAGTGCCCATCACCACAACCGGCTGCCCTTGAAACCGGGCCAGGCCGCCAATGATGGCATAATCCTCTGCATAGTTACGGTCCCCTGAAAGCGGAGTAAAATCTGTGAACATGTGCGCAATGATCTGAACCAGTTTTGGGCGTTCAGGATGACGGGCAACCTGAACCTTTTCCCATGGTCCCAACTTTTTATAAGTCTGGGACAATTCTTTATCAATGCGCGATTGAAGCTTACCAATTTCATCTGCAATATTCAGCCCGCTATCCCCACCCAGATGGCGCAATTCTTCAATCTTGCCTTCCAGAGCGGCAATTGGCTTTTCAAAATCAAGAAAGTGGTGCATTAAATCCATCCGATGTTTATCAGAAAAATAATTGGAGCTTACATAGTTGTTTTACTTGTTTTTCTGCTTTGCTGCAAGCGGGTGCGCGCCGGTGACAAGCTGGTAAAGGCGATCAGAGCGAGTGGTTGTGTAAATCTGTGTGGTAGCGATATCCGCATGACCAAGTAATGTCTGTAGACTGCGCAGATCTGCACCATTATTCAACATATGCGTGGCAAAAGAATGACGCAACACATGCGGACTGACCTGTTCCGCGCGTAAACCGGCATGGGCGGCCATTTGTTTAAGCAAAACACTGAATTTCTGCCGGGTAAGTTCTGATTTTGCATCAGCCAGAAGCTGATCCGAATGGGTCACAGGGCCATCCGCGTCACGGTGCGCCAGCCAAAGCCTCGCTACCTCAACAGATACAGCTGTCAAAGGAGACAGGCGTTCGCGCCCTCCCTTGCCTTTGATAACCAGCATCTGTCTGTCTCCGGCCATGTCCTTAACGCGCAAAGCCAGTAATTCTGAAATCCTCAGACCGCCAGCATATAAAAGCTCTAACCCAGCCCGCATTTGCAGGGCTTGTGTCTCCGGCAGATGTGCGCTGGCCTCTATCAGGGTTATAACTTCATCCTCTGACAGGCTTTTTGGCGGGCTCTGCGGCAGCTTCGGGCTGTCAAGAAACTGACATGGATTATCTGCACGATGATTTTCTGTAACCATCCAACTCATAAATTGCCGCAGAGCAGACAGGCGCCGTGCAATTGTGCGGGCGGTCAAGCCTTGCTTATGCCAAATATGAATCTCCTTACGCAGATCATCTGCAGACGCAGTTTGCACCCCCCCCGCAATCGCATCTGATGACAGATTTGCAAGGCCAGCTGCCACAACGGAAAGATCATTATGGTAGGCGACCAATGTATGCTTTGAAACCGCTTTTTCCGCAGCGATGGTCTGCAGAAACCGGTCAATCAGCATAGTATAATTCTGCGCCGCTGATATGTGACCCTGCTCCTTCATTTTTTCCTCAACCTGATTTGCTGGTGAAATAGGATCTTAAAAAAGACGATATCATAAGCTCATGTGCCAGTGCAGAAGCTGTACTATCAAGACCCACCTGCTGCAATGCGGCAATGACCCGCGAACCATCAGAAGGTGCGACCCAGCCCAGATGCACAGGCTGGACAAGGCTGGCTGCGATTAGGCCCACCTCGCCAATTCGTCCAGCTTCTGCTGCCTGTTCAAGCGCAAGAAGACCCAGGGCAGACAGACGGTGATATGGTGCAGGCCAGTTACTATAGGCATCTGCACCCTTCGATGAGCTAGTCAGACGGGCCACCCAGTCGAATGACGGGGTTGAAATACCAATCGCGTCTAAAATTGGCAAAAGCGACCAGCAGTCTAGCCTCATCATAACATCAGCATCCCATGCCATATTGTCTGTAAGTTGCAAGACTGCCTGAATGTCATAAGCTTTCTGAGATGCTGCGTCCAGCATAGCGGGTAGAGGCTGGGATGGAGCTGCCAAGGCCAGGATAACTGCATAATCAGAAGCAAGGTGATCTGACAACGCCGCTGCTTCTGTCATCTCCAAACGTTGACGGATCAGGCTGGCATATAAATCTATCAGCAAATCAATTCGGCCAGCCTGGGTTTCTCGCCTGAGGGCCTCCACAATCAGCATATCTGTATCTTCGCCCTGGCGTGTGGCCAGTCCAACCCACAAATATGCTGAGTTCAGACCATGGCCGCGCAGATGAGAGCCCCCCTCTGCCTTTTGATTGCGCAGACTAGCTAAAGCGGCTTCAGCCGGAACAGGTGCAGTCAGCAAAGACCGCCAAATTTGTTCTGTCTCTCCAGCTGTCTGAACATTTCTGTCCAGCATCTGATAACTGGTGTTCAGTGCAGCATCAGGGGCAAGATAGCGAAAACTGGTAGCCGCCTGTATCATAGATGGAGGAAGATTTTCAAAGGCATCAGCTGAAATCTGTTCGTGTGCGGCATCCATAAGGACAAGATGCAGCAAAGATAAGTCATCAAGGTCTAAAGATAACGTTGCCGCCCGACCCAGCAGTTTATCTATCAGCTGGAAAAAATTATCATCCTGCTCACCACTGGCCCGCAGAATATCTGCTGCAAAACTGGCCGCACCCAACTGACCGTCAAGCAAGGCACAGATAATCCTGGCCTTGTGCCAAAACGCCTCCAAAGTCTGCAGCGCAAACCGTTCAACATCACGGCAGGCCGCTTTATCAGCACGGCGGACCATATCATATTCAATCTGCCATCTCTTCCACTCAGACCATTCTTCATCCAAGGGCAAGAGCCGAACGAGCTGCGATAATTTATCTGACTGACCAGAACGCGCCAGCCAGTCAAGCCGAGCTTCAACAAGTTTTTCAGCCAAATTCCCTGCATTCTTTGGAGGCACAGCTGTTTGAACTGTGATTGCAGAAGTTAGAGCCAAGAGTGCCACTGAACTGCCTCTTGCGGGTGTCGCTTTCAGCAGCGCCAATGCCTGTTCAGCATCAGAGTTTGACCATATAAGAGAATTTATGACTGAATCTACCGATGTAATTTGGTTCAAGCCAATTGATGCCAGCCCAACTTTTGAAATAGAACGCCTGCCAACCCGGCCAGTAGCGACTGATGTCTGAGAGGCTTCCTCACCCCCAGCTGGCGCTTTTACATCTGTCTGCCCACCAATGAGATCACTGTCTGCAGTAGCCTGGACTGAGGCATTCAGATCGCCAACAACCGAAGTTTCATTTAGTCGTGACTCATCTGTTTCTGAAGAGTTAAAATTGGCTAAATCTGTCAGACTTACGGGGCCCTGCGTCAGCTCGCCTTCCTGCTCCGCAGCAAGCTGTGAAGCTCCAAATAGTGGGAGCAGAAAGATGCAAAGCAACAAAAAGCAAGCTCTAGCCATAATTAACTGACGAAGAGCGGGTCTGAAAAGACTAATTTTCAAGACGTTCATCCGGAATAATCTTTGAAACTGTCTTGACCGGAGCCGGAATTTGCCAGGTAGATAGGAAAGTCAACCCGCCAAAGCCACACACAAGAACAAGAATAAAAAATAGGCGTATACTATTCATATCATATGTCCTTCATCTGAACCACTGCAATGCATATATCAAAATTTCTTTTTAATGATATATATCCAGCGTAATCGTAATAAACTTAAAAACCACGTACAGAAACATTATGGCAGTGATGAGGCAATGTGAAAAGTCGTAACATGATTTTCAACCACTATGCAGTGGTGACTTAACTTGCAGACGAAGCTAGACTTTAGCCAGATTAGACTTTAGATAGCAATCAAGAAAATAAGCAAAATCATACTATAGAGCGCAGATGTTAACTTTTACACCTGAACAGCGCCGACGGTTCGCAGCAGATATTGATGGCGACTACCGGCCAAAAACAAAAAAACCCATTGTTCTTGTTGGACTAATGGGATCAGGAAAAACCGCACTTGGCAAACGTCT
>DEBO01000152.1:0-5183 GCA_002348585.1 Alphaproteobacteria bacterium UBA2954
GCTAATGAGGCCAGTATGATCGAAGCCTTTAGGCAAGGTGTGGATATTCATGCACAAACAGCAGCACAAGTATTTGGTGTATCACTGGAACAGATGGACCCAGAGACGCGGCGGCGGGCAAAGGCTATAAATTTTGGCATCATCTACGGCATCTCTGGTTTTGGATTGGCCCGTCAGCTCTCCGTGCCGCGAGGTGAAGCACGCGATTTTATTAATGCGTATCTTGAACGTTTTCCTGGCATTAAATCTTATATGGATGAGGCTAAACAATTTGCCCGTGATCAACGATTTGTTGAAACGTTGTTTGGCAGGCGTATCCATATTCCGCAGATTTCTGAAAAGAACCCAGCTATGCGCGGTTTTGCTGAACGCCAGGCAATAAATGCACCTATTCAGGGGAGTGCAGCTGATATAATCAAGAGAGCTATGTGCCGTTTGCCAGAAGCGCTTGCGTCCGCAGAGCTTGATGCTTTGATGCTGCTGCAGGTTCATGATGAGTTGATTTTTGAAGTCTCTGAACAGCATTCTGTTCAGGCAGTAAAGGTGATCACATCTGTTATGGAGCAGGCGGCAGAGCCTGTCGTTAAGCTGAAGGTACCGTTGATTGCTGAGGCGGGAATTGCTCAAAGCTGGTCTGAAGCGCATTAATAAATTACTTGATTTTGGGTAATAATGTGCCTTATTTCCGCCCTCGAACGGCCTCAGTTTGATCGTGATAGGATTTTATTCAACTTTTAGGAATTGAGAAAAGCAAGAATATCTGAAGAGGACAGCATGACAACCAGACTGGCATTGGTTGATGATGACCAAAATATTCTAACATCAGTGTCTCTTATGCTTGAGGCAGAGGGGTATGAAGTTGACACTTATTTTGACAGTGAGCAGGCCTTAAGCGGTTTGCTGCGAAAGCCACCAGCTCTGGCCATTTTGGATATTAAAATGCCACGTTTGGATGGCACTGAACTGCTGAATAAGTTGCGTCAGCGATCGGCGTTGCCTGTAATTTTCTTGACCAGCAAGGATGATGAGCTTGATGAAGCTTTAGGGTTGGGTATGGGCGCAGATGATTACATAACAAAGCCTTTTTCCCAACGCCTGCTGCTAGCCAGAATTAAGGCTGTGTTGCGGCGAGCTGGGCTTGAAGGCGGTGATCCCTTCTCAGGTGCGGTTGTGTCACAAGGTGATTTGGTGCTGGATCCTGACAAACATTTATGCTCCTGGAAAGAACTTGAAGTGAAGCTGACAGTCACAGAATTTCTCCTTCTTCAGGCTCTTGCGATCAGGCCAGGTCACGTAAAGAACCGCGATCAGCTAATGGATGCAGCTTATGGTGATACTATTTTCCTAGAAGATCGGACGATTGACAGTCATATAAAACGTATCCGCCGAAAATTCCGTGCATCAGATCCTGAGTTCGACAGAATTGAGACACTTTATGGAATTGGTTATAAATATAAGGCTGACTGATGAAAGCAAAGCAGGTGGCTGTCTTCATCTGGAAATAAAGCATTGCTTGCAAAGATCTTTTGAACAGGCAGGAGATGTGTTATTTTAGCTGAAAAACCTCGGTTCTGGCCGTCCTTCATAAGCC
The DNA here is from genome assembly GCA_002348585.1 of Alphaproteobacteria bacterium UBA2954. Taxonomy (GTDB): domain Bacteria; phylum Pseudomonadota; class Alphaproteobacteria; order Puniceispirillales; family Puniceispirillaceae; genus JADHLI01. The sequence continues at coordinate 1,592 of DEBO01000152.1, forward strand.
CTTTATCTGCCCGTATACTAGCCATTATGCTGTTCCCACTGGCCTTGTTTTTCATTGGCCTATTTTCAGTAGATCAATATAGGTCTGTTCTCGTTCAGGCTGAATTTGAAGCACTGGAGCGTCAAGGGAGCATATTGGCAAGATCTCTAGCACTTGAGGATACGCGTGAACGCCCCTTTGGGCTGCGGGGACTCGCCCCTCAGACAATGCATCATTTATTGCCTTTGGTAGGCTATGGTACACAGCTGCGCGCGCGTGTCTTTCAGCCCTCGGGTCAAATTATGGCTGATACCAACAAAAGGGGGGCGACCCGCAGCCGAATCAGGGTAAAAAAGAAGCCTGCTGAGACTGTTAAGGAAAGAATCCGAATCAAAATCGTACAAATTATGAATGGTCTTGCTGATATGTTTAGCAATGAAGCTGCCATTCCGGTGATGAATATGCGTGGCTTGCGGCATGCGGATAGTTTTCCAGATATCCAGCATGCCCTTTCTGGTGAAGTGATGCGCAGTATTTGGCGCAACCCCAGTGGTCAGCTGGTTATTTCTGTAAGTCTGCCAATTCAGGATTTGCGGATTGTGAAAGGTGCTCTATTGATGACTAGTTCAGATGGCTCCATCGAACGGGAGATTGAAGATGTGCAGTGGGCTTTTGTGCAATTATTTGCAGGCATCCTTTTTGTGACTGTGCTGCTGGGCTTATATCTTGCCCGCTCGATTACGCGTCCGATTGTTTTTCTGGCAGCATCTGCAGACAAATTAAGACAAACCATGGATGCCACAACACCGCTTAGAGGTCTTCCTGAACGCAAAGATGAAATAGGCCAGCTGTCACTAGCTCTCGTCGATATGACAACAGAACTGCAGCGGAGGATTCAGGCAACCGCTGGCTTTGCTGCAGATGTAGCACATGAAATTAAAAATCCATTAACATCACTTAGTTCTGCCGTTGAAACCGTTTCACGTATTGAAGATGCAGAGCAGCAACGCAAATTGATGGACATAATTCTGGCAGACATTCAGCGGATGGACAGATTGATCTCGGATATTTCGCAAGCCAGCCGTGTTGATGCAGAATTATCCCTGCGGTCAACAAAAATTTATAATCTTGGAGACCTTCTTGAAAACTGGGTAGCTGTATTCACTGCGCGCCATGGCACTAATGTCTTGACTCTCACCGCGCCAAAACGGGCTATTAAAGCTGCAATTCACAGCACGCGGATTATCCAGGTACTCGATAATCTTTTTGCAAATGCGCGGACATTCCACAGGGGAAATGAACCTGTCGAGGTAAATTTGAAACGTGAAAAGGGATTTGCTGTCATAACGATGGCAGATAGGGGCAGAGGCTTGCCAGAAGGTAAGGAAGAGAAAATTTTTCAGCGGTTCTACACAGAACGCCCGCTAAATGAAAATTTCGGCCAGCATTCAGGCTTGGGACTGTCCATAGCTAGGCAGATTGCCAATGCCCATGGTGGCAGCCTGACAGCTGCTAATCGGCCAGATGGCGGGGCGATATTCACGCTCTGTCTGCCACTGGCCCGCTAAGTCAATTTTTGCTAAACTTCGGACTATGACAAAAATTTCTTCTGAAAATTTAGAAGATGCCGTTGACCGGGGAGAAAAACTTAGCACTGATGAGACTGTCCAACTGGTGATTGTGATTGGTCAGTCTGGTTCGGGCCACTCCACGGCTTTGAATATTTTGGAAGATGCTAGTTTTACAGCTGTTGATAATCTTCCTCTAGCATTGGTGGACCAGCTTGTAGCCCTGTCTGTTGAGACAGAGAACAAAAAGCTGGCAATTGGCGTTGATTTGCGGACAGCAGGGTTTGACCTTAAGGCGGTAATTCGACTGGTGACAAATTTGAAATCAGCAATGAGCGAGCGCTGTCAGGTGGTGCTCATAAAAGCCTCAACAAAAGAGCTGTTGAAGCGCTACAAAACAGCACGTCGGCGTCATCCACTTGCAGAACAGGTAGAAAGTTTAGAAGAAGCAATTGAAATGGATAGTCTGTCACTGAACAGTGTTGCACATTTAGCTGATATTGGAATAGATAGCACAGGTCGTGCGCCGGATGAGTTCCGAAGAGAACTGCTTTCGCGACTTGGGCTGCCAAACCAGGATAACGCCCTACTCATCATCCAAAGTTTTTCCTATAAAAAGGGCCTTCCAGAATCAGCAGATTATGTTTTTGATATGCGGTTTCTGAATAATCCGCATTGGCAGGGTAATCTGCGTGAAAAAACAGGTCTAGATGACGCTGTCCGTTCATTTATTGAGGCAGACCCACTTTTTTCTTCTTTCATGGAACGGGCAACTGGTTTGATTGCGGAGACGCTGCCAAGTCAAACAGGGGATGGCAGACCTAATGTCACAGTGGCTTTTGGTTGTACAGGCGGCAAACACCGATCTGTTGTGTCCGCACAATGGTTTGCTAGATGGGCAAAAAAGAAAGCCCTACCTGTATCTGTTCATCACCGCGAAGTGTCTTAGATTTGCTATTCTCAGAGAAGTTTGATAGCACATGGCAAAGTTTAATAAGAACTTTTCCTTAGCTGTTTTACACGGAGTTTATAAATGACACAGGATTTTGTAATTGCCGATGCTGGGTTGGCAGAATGGGGCCGGCGTGAGGTATCAATTGCAGAAAATGAAATGCCCGGGCTTATGGCTCTTCGTGATGAATATAGAGGAAAACAACCCTTAAAAGGTGCCCGTATCGCTGGTTGTTTGCATATGACGATTCAGACAGCGGTTCTTATCGAAACTCTGGCAGAATTAGGTGCAGAGCTTCGCTGGTCATCTTGCAACATTTTCTCAACGCAGGATCAGGCAGCAGCAGCCATTGCTGAGGCAGGGATTCCAGTGTTTGCCATAAAGGGCGAAACATTGGAAGATTACTGGGCTTATGTTGATAAGATTTTTGATTGGCCTGACGGTCAGCCTGCCAACCTTATTCTGGATGATGGCGGTGATGCCACTATGTATATTCTTCTTGGCGCGCGTCTTGAGGAGGGAGAGGAGGTACTGGCTGAGCCGGCTTCAGAAGAAGAAGAGCATCTAAAAGCCCAGCTGCACAAGCGACATGCAGCAAGCCCTGGCTGGTTTACGCGGCAGAAAGATGCCATTGTTGGTGTTTCTGAAGAAACCACGACAGGGGTTCTGCGCCTTTATCAGATGGCTGAAAAGAACCATCTGCCCTTCCCGGCAATTAATGTGAATGATTCTGTCACAAAATCAAAGTTCGACAACCTTTATGGTTGTCGTGAGTCCCTTGTTGACGGCATCCGCCGGGCGACAGATGTGATGCTGGCAGGTAAAGTTGCGTTGGTTTGCGGCTATGGTGATGTGGGTAAAGGGTCTGCTGCTTCACTGCGTCAGGGCGGGGCCCGAGTGATGGTGACTGAAATCGACCCGATATGCGCACTTCAGGCAGCAATGGAAGGCTATGAGGTTGTGACCATGGATCAGGCAGCTGGAAAAGCGGATATTTTTGTCACAGCTACCGGCAATAAAGATGTGATTACGCTTGATCACATGCGGCAGATGAAAGACCGCGCTATCGTCTGTAATATTGGTCATTTTGATA
>DEBO01000152.1:5507-5994 GCA_002348585.1 Alphaproteobacteria bacterium UBA2954
GGTCATTTTGATAATGAAATTGAGGTCTCATCTCTATCGAATATGACTTGGCGTGAAGTCAAACCACAGGTCGATGAGGTGGAATTTCCTGATGGTAAACGTATGATTCTGCTGGCGAAAGGCCGTCTTGTGAATCTGGGTTGTGCCACAGGTCATCCTTCTTTTGTGATGTCAGCGTCTTTCACCAATCAAGTTCTAGCCCAGATTGAGCTGTGGACTAGTCATGATAGCTATAATAACACTGTTTATACATTGCCGCGTCATCTCGATGAAAAGGTTGCGGCCCTTCATCTAGAGAAGGTTGGCGCTACGTTGACAACCTTGCGTGATGACCAGGCAGACTATATTGGTGTCAGCCAACAAGGCCCATTCAAAACAGAACAATACAGATACTGATGAGCAAAACGCTAGGCCTATCCCATGGCATGCGGCACACAGGAAAATAACATGCTGAACAGCCTCTCCCTTACCTTGTCTGATCTTGCGC
>DEBO01000180.1:0-3106 GCA_002348585.1 Alphaproteobacteria bacterium UBA2954
CCGGCGGTTATTCTTTTCAACAGCGCTTTTCTTGGCCATGATTTATACCCTTTTCTCTATCGGCTGTTTTAAGCGTTCGCAAACGGAAATTGAAAGCCGCGAAGAAGCTCGCGCGCTTCATCGTCCGACTTTGCGCTTGTAACAACAATTACATCCATACCCCGAACTTCATCGACTTTGTCATATTCAATTTCAGGAAAAACAATCTGTTCTTTGATACCTAGTGCGTAATTACCACCACCATCAAAACTCTTTGCATTTAGGCCGCGGAAATCGCGCACGCGCGGCAGCGCAATTGTAATCAGACGATCCAAAAATTCATACATCCTTTCAGCACGAAGGGTCACCTTACAGCCAATAGCCATACCCTCGCGCAATTTAAACGCCGCGTTAGCCTTTTTTGCCCGCGTGACCACCGGCTTCTGGCCAGAGATGGCTGTCATGTCATTCACTGCATATTCAATTTTTTTAGAATCGCGCACTGCGTTGCCAACACCCATATTGATCACAACCTTTTCAAGGCGCGGGACTTCGAACATGTTATCATATCCAAACTTTTCAATAAGAGCCGGGCGAACAGCCGTCAAATAATGTTCTTCAAGACGCGTTTTCATCTCAGCTTCCTTTAATTATACAATCGCCTTGCCCGACTTGCGGGCAATTCGAACTTTTTTGCCATCAGAGAGGTCATAACCGACCCTAGTGGCCTGATTTGTTTCAGGGTCAATCAGCGCGACATTCGAAATATGAATAGGAGCTTCCATCTGCTCAATGCCACCGGCATTAGTCTGTGTCGGCCGGCGATGCTTTGTTACCAAATTTATACCCTGAACCTTGACACGACCCTCTAAAGGACGGACATCAATCACTGCGCCCTGGCGCCCCTTATCTTTGCCAGTCCGCACAATCACCTGATCACCCTTTTTAATCTTAAGCTTTGCCATGTCACAAAACCTCCGGAGCAAGAGACACAATCTTCATGAAATTACGTGAACGCAATTCACGTGTGACAGGACCAAAAATCCGTGTCCCTATAGGCTCGTTTTGTTTGTTCAACAGAACAGCTGCATTTTTATCAAAGCGAATGGCTGTGCCATCATTACGCCTAATTTCCTTGGCTGTACGCACAATAACAGCTCTATAAACATCACCCTTTTTTACTCTACCACGCGGAATGGCTTCTTTAACAGAAACTACAACAATGTCTCCAACGCCGGCAATTTTACGCCCCGAACCGCCAAGAACCTTAATACATTGGACGCGCCGCGCACCAGAATTGTCAGCGACTTCAAGGTTTGTCTGCATTTGAATCATAACAGTCCTCCTCTAGGCCAGCTATTTCGCAGCATCGTCATAGACGACTTCAAATGACTTGTTTTTCGAAATAGGTGCGCATTCGCGAATATTGACTGTATCACCTATTTTCGACTGATTTTCAGCATCATGTGCTGCAAACTTCTTGGACGTATTGATGAATTTTTTATATACGGGATGCATAATCCGCCGCTCAACACGCACAATAACGGTTTTATCCGCCTTATCACTGACTACAGTGCCCTGCATAATACGCTTTGGCATAACTACTACCTCTTACACTTCTCTTTTTGCTGCTAACATTTCGCCAAGAACTGTCTTTATGCGCGCAATCTCGCGCCGCACAATGCGCATTCTAGAAGGGTTTTCCATCTCACCAGATGCAACCTTGAAACGCAGATTGAACTGTTCTTTTTTTAACTCAACCAGCTTTGCCTTTAACTCGTCGGCTGACTGGCTACGGAATGTTTCTGCTTTCACAATCGACATTGCTCGAAATACTCCCAAATTCAATCTACTCAACATCGCCTAGACGACGGACAATTTTTGTTTCGATAGGTAATTTAGCAGCAGCTAGTTTGAAAGCTTCTTGCGCTAAATCCCATGACACACCGTCCAACTCAAACATGATCCGGCCAGGGGCAACCCTTGCTACCCAAAATTCCGGTGAGCCCTTTCCCTTACCCATTCTTACCTCTGCAGGCTTTGATGATACAGGCACATCGGGAAATACGCGGATCCACAGACGACCAGCACGACGCAAGTGTCGGGTTATAGCCCGACGAGCCGCCTCAATTTGCCGTGCTGTAATCCGCTCGGGTGAAGTTGCTTTCAACCCATAAGCTCCGAAATTTAAGGTTGTGCCACCTTTTGACATGCCGTGAATACGACCCTTATGGGCTTTCCGGAATTTGGTACGTTTTGGCGATAACATCGTGACTTATCCTCTACTCACTTAGCCATTTTGCCTAATGGGTTGGCCAGACTGCTGCTCAGTAAGACGCTTATCTTGAGCCATCGGATCATGACCTATCACTTCACCCTTAAACACCCAAACCTTGATGCCGATTGCACCATAGGTTGTTTGTGCAGTTGCTTCACCGTAATCCACGTCTGCTCTCAGTGTATGCAGCGGTACACGCCCTTCACGGTACCATTCTGTTCGAGCGATCTCTGCACCGCCTAGACGACCCGCACAATTAATTCGCACGCCCTGCGCACCAAGACGCATAGCTGACTGAACAGCCCGCTTCATTGCTCGACGAAAACCAACACGACGTTCCAGTTGCTGCGCTATATTTTCACCGATCAACTTAGCATCAATTTCTGGCTTTCGAACTTCAACGATATTCAAGCTGACTTCAGTCCCTACGCGCTTTGTTAAATCAACTCTCAGCTTTTCAATATCCTGGCCCTTTTTACCGATTATCAAGCCAGGACGACCCGCGAAAATCGTTACACGTGCTCGACCCGCAGGCCGCTCGATTACAACGCGACTAATGCTTGCTTGCTTCAAACGCTCCATAAGATGATTTCGCAACTCAATATCCTTATGCAGAAGCTCTCCATAGTTTCTATCTGCATACCAGCGCGAATCCCATGTTCTATTTATTCCGACCCGCAGGCCGATTGGTTTAACTTTCTGACCCATCTATGCCTGCTCCTCTTTTTCAGCAACAACAATGGTAAGATGTGAAAATGGTTTCAGTATGCGTGCGCCTCGTCCACGTGCCCGTGCCTTAAACCGCTTCATCACGAGCCCCTTACCAACATGGGCCTCTTTCACCTTAAG
>DEBO01000180.1:3515-5289 GCA_002348585.1 Alphaproteobacteria bacterium UBA2954
CGGCGACGAGAGAATGACAATGCTGACAACGCCTTATTAGCATCCAAGCCACGAATCATCGCTGCAACAAGGTTAAGTTTCTGAGGACTTACACGAAGATTCCGAAGCACAGCCCTTGCTTCATTGTCTGCGGTCCTGCGTGGAGAAGATTGTTTACCCATCTATCAGTACCTATCGCTTTGATTTCTTATCGGCGGCATGGCCATAATATGTACGCGTCGGCGCAAATTCGCCAAACTTGTGTCCAACCATGTCTTCAGATACCGATACAGGGATGTGTTTACGGCCGTTATAAACGCCAAATGTCAACCCAACAAACTGTGGCAGGATTGTCGACCGGCGTGACCAAATCTTAATCACATCATTTCGACCAGATGCGGCGGCTATTTCTGCTTTTTTCAACAAATAGCCATCCACAAAAGGACCTTTCCAAACTGAACGAGCCATAATCTACATATACTCCTTTTAAGGTTTGCGACGGCGCACAATCAGACGATCAGTCTTTTTATTGTTGCGCGTGCGTTTACCTTTGGTTGGCTTTCCCCATGGGGTTACAGGATGCCGGCCACCTGAAGTCCGCCCTTCACCGCCACCATGTGGATGGTCAATCGGATTCATAACAACACCGCGCACATGCGGGCGCTTTCCAAGCCAGCGGTTCCGGCCAGCTTTACCTATCTTGATGTTCTGCTGGTCAGAGTTTGATGCAGCGCCAATGGACGCCATGCATTCAGACCTCACCAAGCGAACCTCGCCAGAGGCTAGGCGCAAAATTGCGTGACCACGGTCACGACCAACTAGTTGAACGTATGTTCCGGCTGAACGGGCGAGCTGTCCACCTTTTCCTGGCTTAAGCTCAACATTGTGTATCAAGGTTCCAACAGGTATATTATTTAGAGGCAGGGCATTTCCTGGTTTTATATCTGCTGATGGGCCAGATTCGACCTTATCTCCAACAGCCAAGCGCTGTGGTGCGATGATATATGACTGCTCGCCATCTTCATAGGTGATCAGAGCAATAAAGGCTGTTCGGTTAGGGTCATATTCAATTCGTTCAACAGTCGCCATCACTCCTTGTTTTGTGCGTTTGAAATCGACCATACGATAACGCCTCTTATGGCCACCTCCGCGCTGCCACGCAGTGATATGGCCAGAATTGTTTCGGCCACCCGACTTGGTTAAACCCTCAGTTAGCTTCTTCACCGGCCCACCTTTATGCAGCGCCGATTTATCAACTAGTACTAAATTACGTTGGCTGGGCGTTGTGGGATTAAACGTCTTTAATGGCATTTGAATTAAGCTCCCATCATGTCAATCGCCTGACCGTCGGCCAAGGTAACAATTGCCTTCTTTATATCGTTCTGACGACCCTTACGACCTCTGAACATCTTAGTCTTTCCTTTCAGTACAGATGTGTTGACAGCTGTTACCCTGACATTAAACAGCATTTCCACAGCTGCTTTAATTTCAGGTTTAGTTGCTGTCATCGCCACAACAAATGACACTTGACCATGTTCCCCTCCCATAGTGGACTTCTCAGTCACCAATGGACGGATTATGGTGTCGTAAGCTTGTATCTGGCTCAACTTTATCTCAAGACGCTTGCGGGGCCGAATGCTCATTTTAGACGCTCCTCAAGGTAAGTAGCCGCTTCACGTGACAGGACCAGAACATCTCGGCGAACCATGTCATATACATTTGCTCCCTGTTGTGGCAGCACATCAACACGGGGTAGGTTTGAAGCCGCTCGGCTAAAACCTTCATCTAGCTTTTC
>DEBO01000180.1:5687-7759 GCA_002348585.1 Alphaproteobacteria bacterium UBA2954
GTCTTTGCGTCAGCTTTCATATTATCGATCACAATTAACTGGCCAGCAGCCATCTTAGAAGACAATATTGAGCGCATACCTAAATTCCGAATTTTCTTCGGCAAGCTATGTTCATAGCTTCGGACAACAGGGCCGTGCACCACACCGCCGCCACGGAACTGGGATACTGAGCCGTTACCTGCACGTGCACGCCCTGTTCCCTTCTGACGGAACATTTTCGCGCCTGACTTGGCAATTTCGCTACGGCCTTTAACTTTGTGTGTGCCCGCGCGACGATTGGCTAGTTGCCATTTCACGACACGCGCAACAACATCATCACGTGGCTCAATACCGAAAACGGAATCTGCTAGTTCAATATCGCCTTTTTTACGATTGTCGATGGTCTTTACATCAACCTTCATCTGATGGCCCCTTTTCCTTGTCTTCTTCAAGTTCTTTGGTCGGTGTTTCAGCGACCGCCGTATCATCTTCCTGCACCTCAATTTCGAGCTGTTTTTCAACAGCTTTTTCGGCGGAACCCGAGGCTTCAGATAAGGCAGTTTCTTTTGCCAGGCCTGCGGGAAAGGGTGCAGCTTCAGGGCGTGGCTTTTTTGTGGCATCTGATAACAGCACCCATCCATTTTTTGAACCTGGCACTGCACCATGAACAAGGATTAGGTCATTTTCTTCGTCAACAGAAACAACTTCAAGATTTTGTATTGTCACACGTACAGCGCCCATATGGCCAGCCATCTTTTTGCCTTTAAACACTTTACCAGGGTCCTGACACTGACCAGTTGACCCATGCGAGCGATGAGAGATGGAGACACCGTGAGACGCACGCAGACCGCCGAAATTATGGCGCTTCATCGCGCCAGCAAAACCCTTACCCTGAGATATGCCAACCGCATCGACTTTCTGACCAGATACAAAATGTGATGGGGAAAATGTTGCACCAATGTCTACCATTGCATCATCACTCACACGAAATTCTGCCAGCTTTCGTTTGGGCAGAACAGACGACTTGCTGTAGTGACCCCGCATTGCCTTTGATACACGCTTTACCTTGGCCGTACCCGCACCCAATTGAAGTGCCGTGTAGCCATCAAGCTCAGATTTTTTTTGGGCGACAACCTGTACATTATCAAGTTGTAGGACGGTTACCGGAATGTGTTTACCAGCATCATCAAACACCCTAGTCATACCAATTTTTTTTGCAATCACACCGCTACGCATAACGCTGTTCCTTCACTTTTATTTTTTATCTAAAGTTTTATTTCAACATCAACACCAGCAGCCAGATCGAGCTTCATAAGCGCATCAACGGTTTGTGGCGTAGGGTCGATAATGTCTAACAGACGTTTGTGCGTCCGCATTTCGAATTGCTCTCGGCTCTTTTTATCAATGTGTGGTGAGCGCAGGACGGTAAAACGCTTCATATTTGTAGGTAGAGGAATTGGTCCACGGACATTAGCGCCTGTACGTTTTGCAGTATTCACAATCTCGTTTGTAGACTGATCAAGAATGCGATGATCAAATGCCTTTAACCGAATACGAATATTCTGGTTTTCCATGACTTTCTATTCCTTTTTCAATCAGCAAAAAAGAGGCACATGGCCTCTCTTTGTTTATTTTTATCTTCAATCGACGATAGATGCGACTACGCCAGCTCCAACGGTACGGCCACCTTCACGAATAGCAAAGCGCAGGCCTTCATCCATCGCAATTGGCGCAATCAATGTCACGGTCATCGCAATGTTATCACCTGGCATCACCATCTCTGTTCCATCAGGCAGTTCAACTGAACCAGTCACATCTGTAGTCCGGAAATAGAACTGTGGACGATAGTTCGAGAAAAATGGCGTATGACGGCCACCTTCTTCCTTGGTCAGCACATAAGCTTCACATTTGAACTTCGTGTGCGGTGTAATCGAACCAGGCTTAGCCAGAACCTGACCCCGCTCAACTTCCTCACGCTTCGTACCACGCAACAAAACACCCACATTATCGCCAGCCTCACCTTGGTCAAGCAACTTGCGGAACATCTCAACGCCGGTACAGGTCGTCTTGGTAGTCTCCTTCAGACCAACAAT
>DEBO01000180.1:8157-8435 GCA_002348585.1 Alphaproteobacteria bacterium UBA2954
CCTGAAATTGAAAAAACATCTTCAATCGGCATCAAGAAAGGCTGATCCTTTGGACGGTCAGGCTGCGGAATATAGCTGTCAACTTGTGCCATCAACTCTTTAATTGCATCACTACCAATTGCGGCATCACCACCTTCAAGAGCAGCTAGAGCTGAGCCCTTTACAATCGGAATGTCATCGCCAGGAAAATCATAAGATGAGAGCAACTCGCGGATTTCCATCTCAACAAGTTCTAACAGTTCTTCATCATCAACCTGATCAACCTTGTTCATAAACAC
>DEBO01000180.1:8810-14546 GCA_002348585.1 Alphaproteobacteria bacterium UBA2954
ATGCTCGCGGGTCTGTGGCATTGGCCCATCTGCTGCTGAAACAACAAGAATAGCACCATCCATCTGTGCTGCTCCTGTAATCATGTTCTTTACATAGTCAGCATGGCCAGGACAATCTACATGCGCATAGTGACGATTCTCTGTCTCATACTCAACATGCGCTGTCGAAATCGTAATCCCACGAGCACGCTCCTCTGGCGCACCGTCAATCTCATCATACGCCTTAAACTCGGCCCCACCAGCCTCAGCCATAACCTTCGTAATCGCCGCTGTCAGTGTCGTCTTACCGTGATCAACATGGCCAATAGTCCCAATGTTACAATGGGGCTTCGAACGATCAAACTTCTCCTTAGACATATCCGTCTCTCCTGCTATCAAATAGATTTTTCAGATTAAGCCATTTTTGCTCTGACTTCATCAGCCACGGCCTGAGGTACTTGCTCATAATGGTCAAATTGCATTGAATATTGAGCACGACCCTGGCTCATTGAACGCAAAGTATTGATATAACCAAACATATTTGCTAACGGTACCATCGCATCAATAGAACGCGCATTTCCGCGTTGATCCATACCTCCAACATTACCCCTACGTGAATTAAGATCACCAATAATGTCACCGACATACTCTTCTGGTGTAATTACCTCAACTTTCATAATCGGCTCAAGAAGACGAGGTGCTGCTTTTTCAACGGCCTCTCGGAACGCGGCGCGCGCAGCAATTTCAAAGGCGAGAACTGATGAGTCAACATCATGACTAGCTCCATCAATCAATTCAACTTCAAAGTCAATTACCGGAAAGCCTGCGATAACACCTGTTTCTTTTGCCTGCATAATGCCTTTTTCTACCCCAGGAATGAATTCTTTTGGAACAGAACCACCGACAATTGAGTTAGTAAAACCATAGCCACCTCCGGACAAGGGTGAAAAGATTAACTTAACACGGGCAAACTGGCCAGAACCGCCAGACTGCTTTTTATGTGTGTAATCGACTTCAACCTCTTTAGTAATTGTCTCACGGTAGGCCACCTGCGGCGCACCAATATTTGCCTCGACCTTAAATTCACGCTTTAATCGGTCAACGAGGATGTCCAAATGGAGCTCGCCCATCCCTTTCATGATGGTCTGACCTGATTCAGCGTCAGACGCTACCTGGAAGGACGGGTCCTCAGCAGCCAACCGTTGCAAACCAGTGCTCATCTTTTCCTGATCATTCTTTGATTTCGGCTCAACAGCAATTTCAATCACAGGATCAGGGAAGGTCATCGTTTCCATCACCACTTGCTGCACCGGATCACATAACGTATCGCCTGTTGTGGTCTTCTTCATCCCTGCCAGCGCGACAATATCACCAGCAAAAGCCTCATCAATTTCTTCACGGTTATTCGAATGCATCATCATCATTCGACCAACACGTTCACGATCCCCTTTTGTCGAATTCATTAGACTATCGCCTTTCTTAAGAGAACCAGAATAAATCCGCACAAAAGTCAGTGAACCAACAAAAGGATCATTCATAATTTTGAACGCCAAACCTGTAAATGGTTGCTGGTCATCAGCGCTCCGTTCTATATCGCGCGTCTCTGTTTCATCACCTGGCTTAAAGCCTTTATAAGATGGTACATCTAACGGGCCAGGCAAGTAATCAATTACGGCGTTCAACATGGGTTGAACGCCTTTGTTTTTGAACGCAGAACCGCAAATGACAGGCACAAATGACATGTTCAAAGTGCCCTTACGGATTAGACGCTGAATTGTGTCAAAATCAGGCTCGTCCCCTTCAAGGAACGCTTCCATAACGTCATCATCCTGTTCAACTATCAGCTCAATGAGCTCAGCACGCATTTCTTCTGCTTTGCCTTTCAGCTCAGGACGAATTTCCCGAAGATCCCAGCTCGCGCCTAAGTCTTCAGAATTCCAAACCCATTCTTGCATGGTCACCAAATTTACGAGACCCGCAAATTCACTTTCAGCTCCGATCGGCATATGAATTGGAAGAGGTGTAGCCCCAGTCCGATCTTTTATCATAGCAACGCAGTTGAAGTAATCTGCACCGATTTTGTCCATCTTGTTAACGAATACTACTCGGGGGACTTCATAACGATCCGCCTGACGCCAAACTGTTTCAGTCTGCGGCTCAACACCAGCATTTGCATCCAAGACACAAACCGCACCGTCCAATACAGCCAATGATCGTTCAACTTCAATCGTGAAATCAACATGCCCTGGTGTGTCGATAATATTGAAACGAAATTTTGCGTCGTCAGGGTCTGTGCCATACTCACCGGATGGGGTCTCGCCATCTTCGGTCCTAAACCAAAAGCAAGTCGTTGCTGCGGATGTAATTGTGATTCCGCGTTCCTGCTCCTGCTCCATCCAATCCATCGTGGCCGCGCCATCATGCACTTCACCAATCTTGTGCGACCTGCCTGTATAATAGAGAACGCGTTCTGTTGTGGTGGTCTTACCGGCATCGATGTGCGCCATAATACCAAAATTACGGTAACGTTCCAGAGGATACTGTCGAGACATGGGCTTCAACTCCGTCTACAAATACTTAAAACTACCAACGATAATGCGAAAACGCTCGGTTGGCTTCAGCCATTTTGTGAGTGTCTTCACGTTTTTTTACAGCGTTGCCGCGATTATTTGCAGCGTCCATCAACTCGCCCGATAGACGACCCACCATGGTGGTTTCACCCCGCCTTCGAGAACTATCAATCAACCAACGAATGGCAAGGGCCTGCGCACGGTCGGCACGAACCTCAACAGGCACCTGATAAGTTGCACCCCCTACTCGACGAGAACGTACCTCGAGATGGGGGCGCACATTTTCGAGTGCATCGTGGAAAATTTTTGTTGGCTCAATGCCCGATTTTGATCCTATCTGGTCAAAAGCACCATAAACAATCTTTTCAGCAACTGAACGTTTGCCGTCAAACATCAAGCAAGACATAAATTTTGAGACGACAGTGTCCTTATATTTTGGATCCGGAAGTACAGGGCGTTTTTCAGCTTTGCGACGACGTGACATGACTGCTCCTTATTTAGGCCGTTTGGCCCCATATTTAGACCGGCGTTGACGGCGATCCGAAACCCCTTGTGTATCCAGCGTCCCACGAATAATATGATAACGTACACCCGGCAGATCCTTCACCCGACCGCCCCGAATAAGTACGACAGAGTGCTCTTGTAGGTTGTGCCCCTCGCCTGGGATATAACTTGTGACTTCAAATCCATTTGTCAGACGGACACGCGCAACCTTACGCAGAGCTGAGTTTGGCTTTTTTGGGGTGGTTGTGTACACACGCGTGCATACACCGCGTTTCTGTGGACACGCTTCCATGGCCGGCACTTTATTTCGTGATGTCGGACGTGAGCGTCCATGACGGATCAACTGGTTAATTGTTGGCATAACAAGCCCTTTACTACCCGTACAAAAATAAAAAATAAACAGTCGATCCGGCACCGCCGACTAGACTGTCTTCAGTTTCCCAGTAGGGATACGATTTTTTCCCTGTATATTCTACCCAGCGTCTAGGTTTATGACCTTCAAAGACATATGACCGAGCAAACCTACTACCTGAGTCAACAAGGATTGGCGGACTATAAGGGCGAAAAGGCACTAGGGTCAAGTTTTATTTTGTCCCTAATGCCCTAAATTTTCTTCCAAATTATGTTGCAGATGCTACCAGCCTGTCCAATGCCATAGTCCAGCATCTATTCAGCTGGCAATTCGGAGACCTCTGCATCATCAAAGCTAGCCTCAGCAGTAAGTTCTGCTTGCTGTGATTCAGCTTCAGCCCGTTTCAGGGAAATAGTTTTATCCCTGTCAGATGCGATTGCTCGCAAACGATTCATAACCGAACCAGTGCCTGCGGGGATCAAACGGCCAACAATAACATTTTCTTTCAAGCCCTCCAACCTGTCTTCACGTCCAGAAACTGATGCCTCAGTCAGCACCCGTGTTGTTTCCTGGAAAGAGGCAGCAGACACGAATGAGCGAGTCTGCAAAGATGCTTTTGTGATGCCAAGTAGCACCGGACGCGCCTTGGCTGGCGCAAAGCCTTCAGCCTCAGCGATTTCATTTGCTTTTGCGAATTCCTCACGCTCAACCTGTTCACCAACCAGCAACGTGGTTTCTCCTCCATCCTCTACTTCAACTTTTTGTAGCATCTGGCGAACAATCGTCTCTATATGCTTATCGTTGATTTTCACGCCTTGTAGACGATATACATCCTGGATTTCCTTAACTAGATAGTCGGCAAGTGCTTCCACCCCAAGGATATTCAAAATATCATGTGGCACCGGCGAGCCATCAAGAAGCAAATCGCCTTTTCGGACTGTATCACCTTCATTCACAGCAAGCGAACGCCCCTTCGGCAATAGATATTCTACCGGTTCAATGCTACTATCAAGTGGCACCACCCGTATGCGACGCTTGGCTTTATAATCTGTTCCAAACTCAACACGTCCATCAGTTTCACTAATCACAGCAAAATCCTTTGGACGGCGTGCTTCAAAAAGTTCGGCGACCCGCGGCAAACCGCCGGTAATGTCACGTGTTTTAGAGGATTCACGAGGAATACGGGCCACTACATCACCGGCTTTTACCTCCGCACCATTTTCAACAGACAGGATCGCCCCTACCGGTAAGAAGTACCTGGCTTCATTCCCATTTGATAAATTCAGAACCTCACCATTTGCATCCCGCATCGTAATCCGCGGTCGTAGATTAGCTGATTTCCCTGTCTGCTTACTCTCAATCACTTCTCTGCTGATAATTCCTGTTGCTTCGTCTGCGACTTCCCGCACAGAAACACCATCCGTCAGATCAACATAATTGGCGATCCCTTCCAACTCTGTGATAATCGGAATTGTATATGGGTCCCATTCAATCAGAACATCACCAGGATTAACCGTATCTCCGTCCTCGAAAAAAAGCTTACCGCCATAAGGCAGACGGTAACGCGCTCGTTCCGCATCCTGTTCATTGACAATCGTAAGCTCTGCCGAACGGCTCATGACAATGGGCTTACCATCCGTACCACGAACCAAACTTACATCTTGCAGTTTCACTGTACCGACAGCTGTTGATTCGATATTGTTCGCTTCTGCCCCTCGTTGAGCAGCCCCACCAACATGGAAAGTTCGCATTGTTAATTGTGTTCCGGGCTCACCAATTGACTGTGCGGCGATAACACCAACAGCTTCACCTATATTTACAGTTGTGCCTCTGGCCAAATCACGTCCGTAACAAGTGCCACAAACGCCCACACTTGACTCACAGACCAAAACAGAACGCACATAAGCCTGGTCATTTCCGGATTCTTCGATTTTTTCTAAATGGTCTTCGGTGACCATTTCACCAGCCCTAATAATGACTTCACCTGTCTGCATATGACACAGGTTGGCAGCCAGGAAACGCCCAAGAATACGCTCAGATAACGGGTCAACAATTTCCGACCCGTTCATGGCATGATTGATTGTAATCCCCTGCTTAGTGCCGCAATCATGGATCGTGACAATACAGTCCTGAGCTACATCAACCAAACGACGTGTCAGGTAGCCAGAATTTGCTGTTTTAAGCGCTGTATCTGCCAGGCCTTTGCGTGCTCCATGAGTTGAGTTGAAATACTCTAGCACATTGAGACCTTCTTTGAAGGAAGACTTGATTGGCGTTTCGATGATTTCACCCGATGGTTTGGCCATCAGCCCGCGCATACCAGCGAGCTGT
>DEBO01000167.1 GCA_002348585.1 Alphaproteobacteria bacterium UBA2954
GCTTCTAATGAATAATTGGCCACGGTGTTTATTGATTATGTGTTTTACAATCGCAAGTCCGAGGCCGGTTCCCCCCATTTGTCGAGACCTACCTTTTTCAACACGGTAAAACCTCTCGGTCAGACGTGGAATATGCTTCTCGTCAATTCCATCACCATTATTTTTTATTGCTAATACTAAATTGCCTGTTTGGTGTTCAGATAGAGAGACATCGATTGTTGTGGATGGGTAACTGTATTTAAGTGCGTTATCCAAGAGATTGTGAAACACCTCTATAATTTCATCTAAGTCACCCCTAATTTGAGAAGTTTGCTCAGTATTTTTCCGAACATCATTAAACTCAATTTTATGCTTAGAGGTGTTTGCCCTGTAGGCTAAGGCATCAATTGCTGATTTTACTGCTTCTTTAACTGATACTTGTCCAGAAGGCGCGATATGTTCCTCAATTTCTACGCGGGACAGAGAGAGCAAGTCGTCAATTAATCGTGACATTCTGTTAGCTTCCTCATCCATGATTTTAAGGAAGTTCTCTCTGACATTTTGCTTCATTTCTAGGTTATTTCTCATTGTTTCTACAAAACCGAGAAGACTTGTAAGAGGTGAACGTAATTCATGACTTACGTTTGCTACAAAGTCTCGTCTCATTTTTTCAATATTGTGCTGCAGAGTCATATCCATGAGCAAAACCGCCAGTCTATCATCTGATAGAGGTAGAATACGTCCAATCATATGACGGTATTCGTTAATTTTAGGCGTTGTAGAGAATTCAATTATCGAACCACAGGTGATACATGTTTCGACCTCCTTATGAAGATTGTTATATATAAGTTTATCGCTGAGTGAACTCCCAATGAGGTTCTCTCCCAAAAGCCTTATGCAAGCTCCATTGATTTCTTTGATTGTTAGGTCACCGTCTATCGTCAGAAAGGCATCATCAATCAATGAACCAAACTGTTGGACAGGGTTGACCGACGTTTTTTTTTGTTTTTCTGACATACCTTTTGGGGTTTCTCTAGTTTCTCATGCGGTTAAATTATGAATATTTCCTGATTAAATTTTGACGTTGCAATATTATTTACCTCAAACCAGGAAATTAGTGACTTAAAAAGTTGTTTTGTTTCCAAGCCTCAAAAACTATAACCGATACTGCATTAGATAAATTCATACTGCGAGATTCATGGCCCATTGGTATGAACAATTTTTGTGAGACATCTAAATTCTGATGCACTGATTCAGGAAGACCGCTTGTCTCAGCGCCAAAAAGAAGTGTGTCTTCTGGTGAGAATATTACTTTGTCATAGCGCACACTGCCAAATTTAGTTACAGCCCATAGTCTGTCTGAACGATAATGGTCTAAATAGTCATCAAGCGATGCCCATTTTTTTACAAATGCCAAGTCTTTATAATCTAGCCCTGCTCTCCTGCAAGATTTCTCATCCAAGCTGAAACCTAGTGGTTCGATTAAATGAAGCCTGGCGCCTGTGTTAGCGCACAGCCGGATGATATTTCCTGTATTGGGTGGTATCTTAGGTTGGTAGAGGACAACGTTAAACATTTTTTTCAATAAAATTTAATGAATTTCTCATAAAATAATGGGCATACTGACTACGAACGCAGTCCGCTTATTTTAGGATCCTAATTGTTGAAACTGTAATTATTTTGTTACTGTGTGTTTATGGTAAAACAAACATTCTCTTCTGTCATTTCTGATAACGACATCACCATACTTGTAGGTAATGGGGCGTGCGATTTGACGCAACTTTCAAAGTCGCCAAAAGGTAAAGTAATTGCAGTAGACGGAGGCCTGCGGCATGTTTTGAAGGCTGGGTTGACCCCCAACGCTGTGATTGGCGATATGGATTCAGCAGAACTGTCTGATCTAAAAGTAGCAGGTCGGAACGCCGCTATTTACAAAAGTGATGATCAGGATACAACAGATTTTGAAAAGGCATTGTTAGCCTTAGAGGCACCACTTTGCCTTGCTTATGGCTTCTTAGGATTAAGGATTGACCATATGCTAGCCTGCCTTTCAGTACTAGCCCGCTTTACAGACAGGCATAAGGTAATTTTGGTGGGTGCGGATGACCTTGTGTATGTCACAAAGGGTCCATTTTCAATGCACCTGTCAGCAGAAGCACGGCTGTCTCTCTGGCCAATTACACCTATAAAATTTGCTACCTCTTCTGGGTTGGTCTGGCCTATAGACGGACTGACGCTGGCACCTGACGGGCAGGTGGCAACATCAAATAAGATGAAAGAAGACTGGCTTTCAGTCACACCAGACAATAAGGCTGAAGGGGTTTATGCGATTTGTTGCGCGCCTGAGTTTCTGCCGCAGATGATAACAGCAGTAACAAAAGGATAATCTTTAGCTATGGTCAACTTGGCCATAAGTGCGTTGCCGAAGAAAGTCAATCATGTCATTGCGGGTAGCAAACTGGTCCAAATCTCTGCTGTTTAAGGGGGAGCGTATTGTGACATTAACCTGCCTGTTCATTTGTTTGCAGATTTCACGGAACATCAATGAATAGCCAAGTGTGACAGACAGGCGTCTGGCCGCCTGATACACAACAGAATTCCGGCCTTCAAAGAAAAACGGAACAATTGTAGTATTCTTTGTCTGTGCCAGTTTTGCTGCAAAAGTTTTCCAATCACTGTCAAAAGCTGGCCCAATCAGATTCGGAGATAACGAAATACCCCCCGCCGGGAAGATAATCACAGCACCGTCATTTTTCAGATGTCGATGGGCTTCGCGCCGGGTTTCCAAGTTGGTTGCCAACGCCGTTTCACTTTCTGCAAAATCTATTGGCAGAATTTTGTCCATAACAGCAGGGGCCTGACGCAGGACCTGATGTGTTATAATTTTATAATCCTGACGAATTTCAGACATCATGGCGCATAGAACAAGACCGTCAATAACACCGAAAGGGTGGTTGGCTATCACCAGAACCGGCCCAGTTTTTGGAATATTCGCTCCGCTTTCCCTTTTGGCCTGATACGAAATATTCAATCTCTTTAGCGCATCAGTCCAGAACATCTCACGTGGGCGTTCATCCTCCACATAGTCAAAATAAAGCTTTTTGATCTTGGGCTGCCCGGTTACTTTTTCCATCGCTCGAATAAAACCAGAGGCCAGCGGCCCCATTTCGCCATTGGCGAATGAAAAAATCGGATGGGCATCTAATGTTGTGCTACTTGCGGGCGAAGTAATGCTGCTCATTGCGCTTTTCCAATCTGAGCTTTTATATCTGACGACTGGCGGTGTTTCGTTTCAGTCGCCTAACCATAATATTGCAGAGCAAGCCAAATCAAGCCGAAAGCTGAGATCATAAGACTGCCGGTATTAATCTCATCATTTCTGCCGCTTACAAAGCGAATGCCAACATAAGCTAGAAACCCGATGCTGATGCCAGCAGCAATTGAAAATGTCAGGGGCATTAAAATAATTGTCAACAGAACAGGCAATGCCACAGACATATCTGTCCAGTCAATGCGGGCCAGACCACCAAGAAAACCAGCGGCAACAAAAATCAATGCCGGAGCAGTTGCAAAAGCCGGAATGGAGGCGAATAATGGTTCAAAAAACAAGCAGATGCCGAACAATACTGCAACAGTGACAGCCACTAGCCCAGTACGGCCACCACTGCGGATGCCAGCCGCACTCTCCAGATAGGTGGTCAGATTTGACGTCCCCAGCAGGCTGCCAAACACACTTGCTGATGTATCTGCCAAAACAGCTTTATCAAGGTTCTGAATTGTACCATCTTTTTTGCGCAGGCCGGCTGGCTCAGCAATTGCTGTCAATGTACCTGTTGTATCAAAGAAATCGACAAAGAACATGACAAACACAACAGATAAAAATGCAGGTGTGGCAAGCGCGGAAAAATCAAGTTGAAATGCCGCGCTGGTCAGAGGTGGCGCTGAGACGACACCACCAAATTCAGCTAGCCCTGTCAACCAGCCGATGATGCTTAACCCTAAAATTGTTAGAAGAATACCACTTTTGAACCCGCGATGAACCAGACCTGCCATGATGATAAGACCAAGGACGGCCAATCCGGTTTCAGCCGTGTTCAGGGGGCCGAGCCCAACCAGCGTATCCGGATTGTCAACAATGATGCCTGCTCCTGTCAGCCCAATCATTGCTAGAAACAAACCAATACCAGCTGTAATGGCAATCTGTAACGCAGCAGGGATAGAAAGGATCATCCAGGAACGTGCGCGGCTGAGAGAGAAAATGAAGAAAGCGATAGAGGATACAAATACCGCAGCCAGAGCCTGCTGCCAGCTGAGACCATAGCCAAGAACTACAACATAAGCAAAATAGGCATTCAGCCCCATGCCAGGCGCAACAGCCACAGGCCATTTCGCATACAGCCCCATAATCAGCGTACCCAGCATCGTGGCAAATATAGTTGCTACAAAAGCCGCCCCAAAATCAATGCCTGCATCAGATAAAATCGCAGGGTTCACGGCAATTATGAACGCCATAGTCAGAAAAGTGCTTAACCCTGCAAACAGCTCAGTTCGGACGCTTACCCCATGCTGCTGAAGTGCGAAAAACTTTGAAACCATAGGCAATACCTTCACAAATAATCACAAGCGATTAAGAAACAAAATCTTACCACGCTTAGCGTCAGCTCATCTGCAACACTGTTCGGTTTGACTGCTTCTTGAATATGACACGTTTTATACTAGTAAAATTTCTCAATAGCGATTATTAATTTTCGAGATAGTAATGTTATGTGTTGTTTTAGCACGAGAGACGACAGATTTTCCCACTAGGGGGAAAATCAACCTGACTAATCCTGGTAAAAAGGAAAACGAAAATATGTTTCAGGCTTCAGATTTTAAGTTCACACAAGTGCGTCCGTCACTGGTTCCACAGCTGACAGGTTCAGCTGCCTATCAGTTCCTAGCTGTGATTGTCGGTATCACTCTCCTGACTGCATCAGCGCATATCAAAATTCCATTTTATCCAGTACCACTTACCATGCAAACTTTGGTCGTTCTCGGTATTGGCATGATTTATGGTGCCGGTCTTGGAGGTGCAACATTGTTAGGCTACCTAGTAGCAGGTTTTATTGGTCTGCCTGTCTTTGCTGGCGGCGCAGGCATGGCTTATATGATGGGGCCAACAGGCGGTTATCTAGCTGGTTTCTTCGCGGCGGCAGTTGTTTTGGGTTCGCTGGCGGAACGAGGATGGACACGTAACTGGGCCACTGCAGCAGCGGCTATGCTGGTAGGGAATGCTATCATTTATTTGCTTGGGGTGGGATGGCTAACGTCGATTATTGGCTGGGATAAGGCTGTTCAGTTCGGGTTGCTGCCCTTTTTGTTTGGAGATGCTTTGAAGCTAATTATTGCCGCGCTAGGCGTCCCTTACCTTTGGTCAAAACTGCATCAAAAGTAAGTTCAGAGAAAAAGGTGAATAGGAGGGAGCTAACCGCTCTGTCCCTTTTTGAGCTATTCATCAAGTTGGGACCAGTATAAAAGTAAAATACATAATCGCAGGCACACTGACACTGGCCATCAAGGTTGTGAGCATAATTGATGTTGCTGTTCGGCCTCCGTAGGCACCGTAAAATTCTGCGAGATTGAACACATTTGCAGCAATTGGAAGACAGCTAAAAATCAGTGCGATTTTTATCCACAGCGGGTCAAAGGGTTGTGGGCCAAATGCTGGAAAGCTCAGGAATACAAGTGCCATCATCAGCGGATGTACAAATAATTTGAACAGGGTGACCGCTGTTAATTCACCCCAGGCGGCACGGACAGGCTGGCCTACAAGTGCTATACCAAGAGCAAAAAGCGCCGTAGGTGCAGCTGCACCAGCTAGAAGGTCTAAAAATAATGCTGGCATGGCAGGCATAGTCAACCCACTTGCAGAAAAGGTTATTGCGACAAAAACGGACATTAGCAAAGGGTTCTTTATCAGAGACGATAGTGTCTTTAAAAGCATATTCCCAGAGGAACTTTTATCTGCATTGTGTGTAAACAAAGCGACCAGAAACACCAAAACCATGTTATTCACAACCAGTATCACGGCCATGGGCACAGCAGCATCTTCACCAAATGCCAATAAGGCTAACGGCACGCCGATGTACCCATAATTTGGATAGCAGGCGTTCAGGCTGAAAAGGCTAGCTTCATTGCGTTTTAACTTGAGAATGAAACGGCTGACTATAAAGCCCATAATGAAAAGTGTTAATGTGACGAGCTCATAACGCAGGGTAAATTCAGGGTTGAATATATCATTCAGTGGCTGTGAAGTGATTGCCACAAACATGAAGGGTGGCAGTACAACATAAAACACATACCTTGAGATCATGCGGCCATCTGCAGCCGAAAACCAGCCTCGAAGTCTTGTCAGACTGCCGAGCAGAATTATCCCAAAAAATGGTATTGTCAACGACAAGATATCAATCATGTGACGTTATAAGCTGGGGTGAGAGCTTTGCGCAATATTAATGTTGCTTTGCGGATTGTTACTCAATTCAGCCGTTATCGTTTGTTGGTGTTTTTGTGTAATGCTCTCGCGCCTGATGCTGATCAAGTTCACCAAGCATATCAAGAGCGTCAGAACTGTCCATAACCTCGGCCTCGCCACTAGCTTCAATCATATCAATTAGTTTATCCTCAGGAGACTCAGCCTCATCATGCAGAATAGTCACAGCAATCAAGGCTGCAATGGTTGTTGTCACGACCTTTTTTTGTTGCCCTTTTTCTGACTTTACCGTTCTGGGCTTAAAGGGAATGATGTCTCCACTTAACCGCATTTCATGGTCAGTTGTCTGCATCTCTTAAGACTCCTTTTTGAATCGGAAAATTTTCAGATGGGATTCTGGAACCCCAGCCAGCCAGCAAATTAAGTGCAAGAGATATCCTATCTGAAAAAGACAGCATATAAAATGTAGTTTGGCGTGACATAGTGCTGTGGCGTTTGCAACGCTTTACACAATAAGTTGTGTGAAACATATCTAACATCATACTAAACTTAGTATAGGATGAAAAAGATGCTTTCGTGAAGGGAAAAATTATTCTTTTCCACTTCATCAGATCAGCTTTATTTGTCTAGTCGTAAAAGTAAATACAAACGGCAATTCGAAATTTGTCTTTTGTTCTTTTGGTAGCTGTTATGAAAGTATTGAAATGGACGATTTATTTGCTGACCAGATGACAGGCTCTTTGCCTGAGCTTAACAGATCAGAAGGATTGGCGCAACTTGATAAGTTTCTGAGTAAGGCTGGCATTAATTATGCGAAGGGGCGCAATTTTGATCTGGGGCCAGGCCGGCATCACATGGTGTCGCGTTTGTCAGGTCATCTCCGACGTAGGCTTGTAACAGAAGAAGAGGTGATAAGTGCGGTGCTGGGTCGACATAGCTTTTCTTCGGCTGAGAAATTTATCACAGAAATATATTGGCGGACTTATTTTAAAGGTTGGCTTGAAATGCGCCCATCTGTTTGGCAGCAATGGCTGTTAGACTGTGCAAACCTGCCGCGTACTTCAGCGCTTGCGCGAGCCTGTTCTGGACAAACGGGGCTTGATTGTTTTGATGCCTGGACTGATGAGCTAAAAAACTCTGGCTATTTGCATAATCATGCGCGGATGTGGTTTGCCTCTATCTGGATATTCACGCTTGGATTGCCATGGCAGCAAGGTGCAGAATTTTTCATGAAATATTTGCGTGATGGAGACCCAGCTTCGAACACACTTGGCTGGCGTTGGGTAGCAGGCCTACAAACTAGAGGCAAGGCCTATGCTGCTCGAGCTGATAACATTGGTCAATACACAAGGGGCCGCTTTTTCCCAGACGGACAGTTGAATGAGCAGGTTTATGCAGTTAATGGACCAGAAAGTCCTGCTGCTCAGCCTATTTATTGCCCTATGCAGCTTGCACTTAAAGAAAACGGCAAGCCCTATCTTCTTTTGCTTACATCTGAAGATGGCCATCCTGAGTCACTTTCTTTGGCTCACCCGCCAGTCGGTGTGGCTACCTTGCCTGTTCTGTTCAGTAACCATTTTTGGCCAGATAGAGGTGATTGGATGCGTTCAGTTGAGCTTGATCAGTTAGAACAGATGGCCCTAGCCGATATCGCGGAACGGGCACAAACGCATTTTTATCTTCAGCATACAGACCGGGTCAGCCTGGGAGAGGATTGTAAGGCAGCGCGTTTGATAGATAATTTGCAGATGGTCGACCAAACAGCTGAGCAGCTTTCGGTTCTATGTCGGCAGTATCAAGTGGTTGATCTAGTCACGGCTTATTTGCCTGTCGGGTTTTGGTCTAACAATTTTGAACGGCTGCGGAGTCATCCTTTGCTTGAAAATATACACTGGCATTTAGTTATGCGTGACTTTGATCGCCGCAGTTGGCCAAGCGCAACTAAGGGGTTTTTCTCTTTTAAATCGAAAATACCAGCATGGCTGGGCAAACCTTGACAGAAAGGCCTGTTCTGTTGCTATTTTGAAATCCGGCGAATAAGAATATTACCTGCTGGCTTGTCATTAACATTACGCACCACATCAGACGCGTCAGAATAGGCCACTGTTTCGACACCGAAATTGTCAACCACATTTACGCGGGCACGAACGCGCACACCGACTAACTCCTGCACTAAATTCAAATTACGCGTGCCCTGCGCATAGTCTAGTTCGCGCCATGTCCGTCCGTCTGTTGATGTTTCCCAGGCAAGATTCATACTCGAAATGCCGTCAAAATCAGTTAGCGTACTAGTGTTTGCTGTCAGCTCCGCCCCTTCAATAGACTGACCGCGCACAACAACTTTTCCTTCCAGAGGATTGTCAACATTTGCTACAACCTCCGAGGCATCCGTAACTAGTGTTTCTCGTGTTCCAAAGCCGTCAATATAACTAACAACAGCGCGGTAACTGAAACCAACGTCGCTTTGGGTAAGTCGGATGGTGTCTTTGAATTGATCGGGAAAGTTTTCCCAATTTGTCCGCTCAGAAGATCGTTGCCAAATATAAGATAATGCGCCAAGGCCATCTTCGTCAGATATTCGTGACGAATTAATAGCTAAAACGCTGTCTTCTTTTGCTTCACCCCGTAACTCTGGTCGGCCCATCGGTTTGTCATTTACGTTGCGCACGGGCTGTGACATCGGGCTTATCATCATTTCAGGATTGCCCTGACCATCTACGTAAGAAATCTGCACTCGTAGGAATTTTCCAACTTCCGCATCGCGCGGTACAAATCGTGGCTGAATTGCCCCAGGCAATACCATCCAATTGTCACCGTCATCAGAAATTTGCCATTGAACTTGAATTGAACCCATACCATCTCGGTCTGCGAGCGAATTTGTGTCAATGACCAGCTCGTCATT
>DEBO01000050.1:0-3827 GCA_002348585.1 Alphaproteobacteria bacterium UBA2954
TAGATCGGCTCCTGAAAAACCTGGAGTTCCACGGGCAATTATACGAGCTTCAACATCGTTGGCCAATGGGGTTTTGCGCATGTGCACTTTTAGAATTTTTTCGCGGCCCGTCACATCAGGGTTAGGCACCACAACCTGGCGGTCAAAACGGCCGGGCCTAAGCAGAGCGGGATCGAGCACATCCGGGCGGTTTGTAGCGGCTATCAGTATCACACCTTCATTAGCCTCAAAACCATCCATTTCAACTAACATCTGGTTCAGGGTCTGTTCTCGCTCGTCATTTCCGCCACCAAGGCCCGCTCCCCGGTGACGGCCCACCGCGTCAATCTCATCAATAAAAATGATACAGGGGGCATTTTTTTTGCCTTGTTCAAACATGTCGCGCACGCGGCTAGCTCCGACACCAACAAACATTTCCACAAAATCAGAACCAGAAATGGTAAAGAAAGGAACATTTGCCTCACCTGCAATAGCACGGGCCAAAAGTGTTTTGCCTGTGCCTGGTGGGCCAACAAGCAACACACCCTTTGGAATTTTTCCACCTAAACGCTGGAATTTACCCGGATCCTTCAAAAACTCGACTACTTCTTCTAATTCCGTTTTTGCCTCATCGATACCAGCCACATCTTCAAAAGTCACACGACCATGGTGTTCAGTTAACATTTTTGCGCGACTTTTGCCGAAGCCCATCGCACCACCGCGTCCTCCACCCTGCATCTGGCGCATGAAGAATATCCATACCCCAATAAATAATAACATAGGGAACCAGGAAATCAGCACAGACAGGAATCCTGGCATATTACTTTCATCAGGCCGAGCATCAATTCGCACATCTGAGCCTTCCAAAGTGGCAACCACATCAGCCCCGTCCGGCTTGTAGCTGACAACGGTTGAATTCTCGCGCGTGCGTCCCTTCAAATTATTTCCCTCAATAAGCACATCTGTTATGCCGCCGCTTTTTGCCTGAGCGATGAAGTCAGTATAAGCGATCTTTGAGGAGCTGTTAGTCGTCTCAGAAGTCTGAAACATATTAAATAGTGCCATAAGTGCGGCACCAATGATGAGCCATATTGCTATGTTGCGTCCAAGATTATTCACAAGAATTTGCCTCTATCTGTCATTTTTGTCCGTTTTTATCACTTCGCATGGCCCATCCAGAGGTAAACTGCTTGCACAAAACACTCTTGTTGCTGCAAGGTCTTGTTGTGCGGAATTGAACGCGAAGTCTGAATAAATAAACCTTCTTTCTATGAAATGGGGGCAGTACCGTCTTCCGTCAAGACCATGCAACACAGGAATCATCGCCCCCATCCGCGCAGTCCAGTCAGATAAAGTCTGAAAGTTTGATGACTTGCTCCGCTTGGCCCATCCTGCAGGTCCCAACCGCCGGATAACACCATCTTTTGTTGTCCGGATCAGCCAGCGTTTATCAAAACGATAGATCCGCCCCGCCTGAACATGCAGTTCTGGTTCAGGCATGCGACCAAATTCAGCCATAATTGTAATGCGTTCAGCATTACACTGCACAATACAATCTCCTGCTGTTAATCTGACCCCAGTGGCAAGCCTTGCTCGCAGCCGGTCCAATCTGTTATCGGATAAAGGATAGGGCTGGCCTCCGATGACTGCCAAACAATGGCGCAGGATTAAATTCTGTTTTGCTCCACTCAATTCTGAAAATGTCACAAAGTTTATCTGCGCGCGGAGACGCAAGGTAAAAACGATATGTTCAGCACACCATTCGGCAAGAGTGTCTGCCAGCCGCTCAGAAAGTTGGGCCGAAAATCTGGACAATTGCACCAATTGCTGCTGCAAGAGCCTTTGGTCTGGCTGTTGCAGCCAAGCACGAATCCGTGCCCGCTCGAATGCCTGATCTTTATTGGATGGGTCAGTAATAAATTCAGCTTTATAGACTTTACAAACGGCGATAAGGTCTATTTTGTGCAGATTCAAAAATGGCCTAACAAACAACACTCCCTGATAAATGCGGACAGCAGCGATTGCCGACAGCCCCATAACAGCAGAGCCACGTGCAAGACGCATCGCCACTGTTTCAGCCTGGTCATCATAATGATGGGCAAACAGCACTGCCGAAGCGGTCTGCCGAGCGTAATCACATAAAAGTTGCATGCGTTGCTCACGCGCCCAAGCTTGCTTTCCAGACGATGGCGGAGGGGCGGTTATGCGCAAACAACAGCTGCGAATACCTCGGCTTTTAAGTGTCCCAACGACTTTGCTTGCTTCTCCTGCTGCCTCAGAGCGCAAGCCATGATCAACCACCACAGCTTCAAAATTTATCTTTTTTTCAACACAGATTTCAGCGGCCACAAAGGTCAAAGCCAAACTGTCCGGCCCACCTGAGACTGCGACAAGTACACCGGAATATCCCTCCAGCCACAAGTCTGACCGTCGCAAGCCATCAATATGATTGGTCAGACTGTTTTTAGCTGCGGCAACCGACACTGGCTGACAGTTCTGCTAGTCTGGAAACAAAACTTTCCGGCGGCTGGTCAACAAACTTGCGGAGATTGTCATAAATAGCACAAGCTTGTTCCGGATTGGCAAACTTTGCTACAGATTCAGCAATCCACAGCGTGGTGTCAGCAATACGAGGATCGGAAGAATAGAGTGAATTAAATTTTGAGAAAGTCGTCGCCGCTTTTTCGTACTGGCCTTGAATAAACTGCACTCGACCCTGCCAGAACAATGCATCTACGGCGCGTTCGTGTTCAGGATGGAGAGCAGTAAATTCTACAAAGGCATTTTCAGCTGTCTGAAGATCATTCTGCAGAGCACGAGCTAGAGCAAACCGATATTGCTCTTCCGGGCTGGTATCGGGAAGATATCCAGTCTTTGTTGGAGCTGGACCTGCTTTATCTGCTATATCGGCTTGTTCTGGTTCTTTATTTGTGCCAGATGCTACTGACTGCACAGGGGCTATCTCCTGTTTTAACTCGACACCTTTAGCATTCTCCCCGTCCCCAGCCTGTTTTTCAGCAGACAGCTGGGCATTAAACTTATCTTCTTCAATTTTCCAAACGGTCTCGCCTGTATCTACATCCCGGCCTATACTGACTGCTGGCGGCTGTTCTGCTGCTGTTACATCCTGCTGCGCTAGCTGTTCTGTCAAACCATTGCCAGAGAGAGACATCAGCGTTTGCATCCTCTTTTCCAGACGCAGGACGCGAAATTCCACATCAGAAGTAAGTTCTATTGTTCGGCTGATTCGCTGATTCAATATTTCGATCGAATCTCCAAAACGGGTCATTTCAGACTGAAATTGTTTCACATCAACCGAGGTCTCAGATTGTTTAGCCAATGCGCTCGCCGCCAATTGTTCAAGTTGCACTCGAATATCACGAAATTCCACTTCAATGGTCCCTCGAATGTCTTTCAAACTAGTTTCGAGCGAATCCATGCGTAATTGCTGTCGGGCCACCAAGGCAGACAAATCAGATGAAACAAATTGCGGACGCCTTTCATCCTGCGCTAGCAATGGAATACTCAAAAACCCAAAGAATAAAGTATTCCACAGCAGGACCAGAGTGACCCCTGAAATGAACGATTTTCTCATAGCTAATCTCTGAACATTTTAGTGCTTTTTACTCTGAAAGGTTTAAGTAATTAGGTCAGGTTAATGGCAGTAATAAGGCGTCAAAGTCTTTCTAAAAAACCACCTCAAAAAAGGGCTTTGTCCTAAAATATGGAACAAAGCCCTCAAAATTCGATTACTATCTTAGAAAGACCTTGCCCTAGTTAAGGACAGTCTGTGCGCGCCGGTTCAAACGCCATGCTGCCTCGGTTGACCCAACACTTGCCGGACGTTC
>DEBO01000050.1:4222-8073 GCA_002348585.1 Alphaproteobacteria bacterium UBA2954
TCACGTGCAGATGACGCACGACGCTCACCCAAAGCTAAATTATATTCACGCGTGCCTCGTTCATCAGCATGACCGCCAATGGTAACACGTGTTTCTGGGCGTGCTTTCATAAATGCTGCCTGGCGATCCAAAACACGCTGAGCATAGTCTGTAAGCTGCGCTGAATCAAAATCAAAAAGAACTGTAGTTCCGACTTTTGCAAACTCGCTCTTAACGCTTGCACTCGCTGATTCCCCAGAACTTGAGGAAGAGGCAGAAGAAGAAGAAGAAGAGCTTGATGAGCTAGATGCTGTCGTTGCGGTATTGGTAGATGAGCTTTGAGCTGAACTAGTTGCGTCTCCAGTTGTTGTCGAAGCTGTCTCACAAGCCGCTAGAAATGCGGTTGCCGTCAACAAAGTAAATAAACGTTTTATCATTTTTCTGACCTCCAACTGGTCGCTCCACCTGATAGCGATGGCAATTTCAGTTTTCACTTCCCAATAAAAATTACGCACCATCGGTCCGGAAACCGAGAAACTATAGTCCGGGTGTGCGTTATTGCAATGTATCTTGACATTACTCAAAACATATCATGCGGTTAAAATCAACCAAAATCTATTTAACAATCTCGCTTAGACACAATTTTCAGCCACAACTTGGAATTACTGTAATAATGGTGACCAGGCAGGATCACTCGCGAAAGATGGAGTGACTACACGTTGCTCATTAAAGCCCGTAATATCCACCCGGTAAATATAAGTCTCACCACCAGTTCCATCTTCTGCTGTAGGATTCTGCTTGAAATACTTTAGTACACGGCCGTTAGGAGCCCATGTAGGCGCTTCAACCAGAAAGCCCTTTGCCAGAAGCCGCTCATTTGACCCATCAACATTCATAACACCAATGTAGAACTCGCCTTTATAGATCTTTGTGAAGGCTATTATATCTCCCCGTGGTGACCATACTGGTGTAGCGTAACGCCCCTCACCGAAGCTAATCCGCTCTACCTTTGTGCCATCACTGCGCATGGTGTAAAGCTGTTGGGTGCCACCACGATCTGAATTGAAAACTATCGAATTACCGTCCGGCGAATAACATGGCGACGTATCGATAGACGCAGACTGGGTCAACTGTGTTATGGTTTGTGTGCGCAGATCCATCTCAAAAATATCTGTCCGGCCGTCTTCAGCTAAACTCATGATAAGCTTATTGCCATCTGGCCCGAACCGCGGGGCAAAGGTCATGCCAGGAAAGCTGCCCAACCTCTCCGTCCGCCCAGAGGCTACATCAAGAAGATAAACATTGGGCGCGTCATTGAAATAATTAAGATAAGCTATTTCATGTGCTGTGGGCGAGAAACGCGGTGTTAAAACAAGGTCAAGACCTGATGTCAGAAACCGATGATTATGCCCGTCCTGATCCATTATGGCCAATCGCTTGAGCCTGCGCGCCGCTGGTCCTGACTCAGAAACATACACAATCTGGGTATCAAAGTAGGCAGTGTCACCTGTGAATTCTTCATAAACGAAGTCGGCAATCTGGTGTGCAATCCGTCTTATACCAGCCTGTTCAGCTGATCCACCCCCTTCAGTAATGCGGCGTTGTGAGACCACATCCCACAAAGCAAACTCAACCTGCAGCAGCCCGTCACTATCAACAAAAGCTGAACCCACAACAAGACCCTTGGCCCCTAAAGGAGTCCAATTGGAAAAGTTTGGACGCAACGACGGTGATGTTGGTGGAGCGATAAATGCAGCTGTATCAATCGCGGTAAAAAGGCCCGAACTGACCAAATCATCTGCTATTACTTGCGAAATCTGCCTGCCAACATTTGAGGGCTTACCATCAAGCCCAGTGAAGTCAGCTACCGCGACCGGTATCGGGGCAATCTGCCCTTCGGTGATGTCCAGCCGCAATGTCTGCGAGAAGGCAGGCACAACAAACAACCCACAAATTAGCATCCATGCCGATGATAAGCTGAACAACCTACCTATTTTTTGCTTCAGCACCTCAAATACCATTCCCGCCTCACCTTAAGTTCATTCAGTTAATCAATTATTGTCGCACATTGTTAACATCACATAAATTTTGGATCAAAACCAAAGATGAATTCTTTCCAAAATTGGTATTTTTCCGGCGGCAGAGGCAGAGGCTGGCAATCCAGTACAGCCCGCCGAGCCGAATTTGCTGCTGCACGATACAATACATCAGACCCATAGCGTTGCCGGTCAGCAATCTCTGCCTTTTTGACAGAACCGTCTTTTTCAAGCTTTACTTGAATATCAACTTTTAGCTGATCCGCCCCTTTCGCTCCGATAGGCGGCTGCCAACAACTAGAAATATGCGACCGCAACCGATCTAACTCTGACAGCCCAAGCGGTGCAATCGATGAAGTCTGAGGAGCTTTGACGGCCTGGCCAATGGCATCGGTCAAAGATTGCGCAATCGACGTTCTGTCCTGCTTTGCAATCGCCTTCTGTGTCTTCTCATCCTCTCTTGCAAGCTTAGCGTCTGCTAAATTCTGCAACACGCCATTCATCGCATCAGCTTTCTGTTTTTGCTGACTTTTCTTAGCAAGCTTATTGAGTTGCTTTGCTAATTCTGATGCTTGTTTTTGCTTTGATGGCTCAAGCGGTTTTGGTCGTGATATGGGCGTTTTTATACTCACTGTTTTGGCTTGAGCAGCTATCTTGGATTTCGGATTTGGTTTTGGAACAGCAACCGGCTTAAGAATAGCCTGTGGCTTGGCCTTTAGCGTTTCGGGCAAAATTTCAGCAGTCTGAGATGTTGGCTTTGTCGCAGGCGTCGCTGAGGCCACATTATCAGTTGCCGGTGATGGTGGAGTGGGCGGAGGCGGGGGAGGAGGCGGAGGTTTGCGACGTGTTGCTTCTTGTTCAGGTTCTGGACTGGCCTTTGCTTTACCTGACTGTGCAGGAAGATTGGTATCCGGCGCAAGTTTAACAACATCTATAATTACCAGTGGCTGAGCAGTTGGCGCCGGCTTCATTAGAAAAGGCCAGCCAATCATTGTTGCTGTCACCACACACAGATGAAACAGAATCGACAGAACAACTGGTTTTGTTGAATATTCTGCTTCAACTCGCATTAAGCATCATCCTCCGGTAACTCGGCAACCAGCGCAACACGTTCGAATCCGGCTGATTGAATTCGGCCCATCAACAGAAGCACCTCACCATAAGCCACATTCTTATCGCCACGCACAAAGATACGGACCTCTTTGTTAGCCTCGCCTATGGCAGAAAGCCGTGGGATCAATTTATCTGGTTCAATTTCGGTATCCTGAAGAAACAAGGCGCCATCTTCCCGGATGGTAACCACCAACGGGGCCTGGTCAGCATTAACCTGACCTGCTTGCGTCTTTGGCAAGTCGACGGGTATGCCGACTGTCAACAATGGGGCTGTGACCATAAAGACGATCAACAGGACCAGCATCACATCAACCATAGGCGTCACATTTATATCTCCCATGGGTCGGTGACGTGAACGGCTTCGGCTGCCTGCCTTCTGAATATTCACCCTTATGCCCATCACTACTGCCCTCCTTCGTCAAGCTGGCGACCGAGCAAAGTGGTAAATTCCTGCGCAAAAACATCGAGAGAAGTGCCAATTTTATCCATATCTCCTGAAAATTTGTTATAAGCAGCCACTGCAGGTATTGCTGCCAGCAGCCCAAGTGCTGTAGCAAACAAGGCTTCTGCAATCCCCGGCGCTACCACCGCCAAACTTGTATTTTTGGACTCAGCAATTGAGGTAAAGGAGTTCATAATTCCCCAGACCGTCCCAAAAAGCCCCACAAAGGGTGAAACAGAGCCAATGGAGGCCAGAATATTCATGCCCCGTTCCAGCCGGTC
>DEBO01000038.1:0-27653 GCA_002348585.1 Alphaproteobacteria bacterium UBA2954
ATTATAACTGAAGCGACCGCGGTTCAAAAAAAAGGCCGTATAACTCACGGGTGTCCAGGCATTTGGAAAGACGAGCAAATCATTGGGCATTCAAGAATAGCACAATTCATTTCTAGAAACGGAGCCATTCCTGGCATCCAACTGGGACATGCTGGGAGAAAGGCAAGCATGCAAAGGCCATGGTATGGGAATGGCCCTTTAAATGAAGATGATTTTAGGCGTGGAGATATGCCTTGGAATATTGTTGCTCCATCGGCTTGCTCGGTGGGTGAGGGGTGGCAAATTCCTGAAGAGATGTCTGAAGAACAAATTTGTGAATTGATTGATGATTTCATAGCCGCTGCGAGGCGAGCTATAAGCGCAGGCTATAAAGTAATCGAGTTACATGGCGCTCATGGTTATTTAATTCATAGCTTCTTATCGCCTGTGAGCAACAAACGAACTGACAAATATGGAGGTGACTTATCTGGACGCATGAAGTTGGCAATTGACATCTCAAGTGCTTTAAGACGCTCTATCTCAGATGAAACTCCGTTGTTTTTTAGAGTTTCCTCAACAGACAATCTTGAAAATGGTTGGTCTATTGAAGATTCAGTTGAACTCGCGAAAGAACTAAAAAAAGTTGGTGTGGATGTAATCGATTGTTCTTCTGGTGGTATTTCTGGATCTGCAACAGCAGCTAGAGGCAAAAGAATGCCAGGGTATCAGGTCCCTTTTGCAGAAAAAATTAAACAGAACGCTAATATAATGACGATGGCAGTTGGTCTAATCACTCACCCAGAACAAGCAAATCAGATTATCAAAGGTGGAAAAGCAGATCTTGTTGCAGTCGCAAGAGAAGCTCTGTTTAACCCCATGTGGGCTGCCCAGGCGGCGCAACATCTTAATCAAGATAAGCAGTTTACACTTTGGCCAAAACAATCTGGGTGGTGGTTAGAGAGACGCGAAAAATCTTCAGAATTTTACAGTCCAGAACTAAATAGTGATTGAGCAAGATGTGGACGTTGTCTGGAATATCAATCGCTGTGCACGATCTAGAACTTTCAGAGTATTTCTATGGAAAGGTTTTGGGACTTGGAACGCCAAAAGAAAGTAATAATGAAAATAGTATATTTGTATCATCTCATTCAGTTCTTCGCCTGAGTAAGCCTTCAAATAGACTTATCAAAAACGCAAATTCTATTTTTAGATCAGCTCTCAACAGTTACGTTATGTTGGAAATTCCCAATTTGAAAGAAGCAGAAGCTTTACTCGAAAATAATCAGGCAAACTTTCAAAAAGTATCTGGCTCAAAAGGTAATACAGATAGCTTATGTATATCTCTTCCCTGCCAAAATATTTTTATGGTTTACGCGTCAATTAGTCAGGTTTTTGAAGAAGATTTGGAGCGGGTAAATTTTGAAAATTGGAAGCTACATCATGTTAATCTTCAAGCAGCTGACGTTAGAAAGTCTGTAAAGTTTATTGCTACAAACCTCGGGTTGAAGGAGGGCAGTTGGAGAGCTCCAGATGGAAAAGGTGATTTTAGCATAGATCCAAGGGATTTATCAGTGTTTCCACTTGGCAGTTTTAATGGTGGTTTACACATCATAAAGCCCGATCCTGGCTTTGCTTTGCGCAATAATTTCGCTCATAATCCATCTATAGGCGGACATCCAGCAATAGTGGTTCAGGACATTCAAGAAGTGAAAAATCGATTAGAAGCAGAAAACGTTTTAATCACGGATGCGGGCACATATGCAATGGTAGATATGCATCAAATCTATTGTCTTGATCCAAGTGGAAATGTAATTGAGGTCAATCAATACAAACCGGAATGATTTTTCAATATAGTGTATGATTAAACTTCAATTTTGTTGATGGGGTATGATCGCGCGGTCTGCGCAGCTTGGACTGCAGTCCTTTGATAGGTTGGTATAAATAATCGAGAGCGCCATTATTTCTTTTTGAGGCGTATATCCTGCCTATAAATAGGCATCATGAAATAACTTTATGCATGTCATCATCGTTGCGGAAGAGATTCCTTTGATGGTAATTTAAGCGGACTAGAACAATCACTCTTGGCATTATGAATTTATCTCTCGGATTAAAAACTACATCCAAACGGTTTCCCAGCCTGCCTGCTATAGAGTGGGAGGAGGGTTCCCTAACATATTCTGAATTTGAATGCCAAGTTTCTGAGTTAGCCTATTCGCTTCAACACTATCACAGGCTTCCAAAAGGAACAAAAATTGCTATGGCAATGGAAAATTGTGCTGAATTTTTAGTGATACTTTTCGCTATTTGGCGCGCTGATATGACTGCCATCCCCTTAAATTCCAAATTGCATCCAAAAGAGTTCTTATGGATCTTTAAAAATTCAGGTGTAGACTTGGTTTTTGCCACAAACAATATAGCGGAAAAGATGGTTTTTGATGGACCAATAATAAGTGTGGGGAGTAAAGATTATAAAAAACATTTCAATGGCGAATGCCTCTCTTCTGTAGACATGAATGATTTTACTCCTGCTTGGATTTTTTATACTTCTGGTACAACAGGACACCCGAAGGGTGCAATTTTATCTCATCAAAACTTATTATGTATGAGCTATGCATACTTTGCAGATGTTGGAGAAATCACAGAACATGATACTCGCCTGCATTGCGCTCCAATGTCCCATGGATCCGGTTTGTATGCTCTCCCATTTATATTAAAGGGAGCAAATAATATCGTATCACCAAATGGATTTGATCCTGATTACATTTTTCATATTTTATCAAAAAGAGAGAATATTTCCTTTTTTTCTGCCCCCACAATGATCAAGCTTCTTTTAGAATCTGACAATGTAGGTGGAGACATCTCAGGCTTGAAAACCATTTGCTACGGTGGTGGGCCAATGTATCTATCTGATATCAAAGAAGCCATTCAGGTTTTTG
This sequence comes from Alphaproteobacteria bacterium UBA2954, assembly GCA_002348585.1. Taxonomy (GTDB): domain Bacteria; phylum Pseudomonadota; class Alphaproteobacteria; order Puniceispirillales; family Puniceispirillaceae; genus JADHLI01. The sequence continues at coordinate 2,916 of DEBO01000038.1, forward strand.
GACAGAGTCTCTATCAGTTATACGGGCAAGGCGAATCCCCTATGACAATTAGCAATTTAACTAAAAAAATGCACCATGCTTCTTATGGCATGGATCATGACTACATACTCTCATCAGTTGGTGTTGCTCGCACTGGGGTAGAAATTTCCATAGTTTCTCAAGATGGTGAAGAAATACCCAATGATAGCATTGGTGAAATTATTACACGATCACCGTGCGTTATGTCAGGTTATTTGAATAATGAATCCGCCACAAAAAACACTTTGAAAAATGGATGGTTATATACTGGTGACATGGGATCCATCAATAAGTATGGGGTTCTAACTCTTAAAGACCGTTCGAAAGATCTTATAATATCAGGGGGTATGAATATTTATCCGCGGGAAATAGAGGATCTTCTTATACAGTTTCCAACAGTCAGGGAAATTGCTGTAGTTGGGTTTGAGAATGAAAAGTGGGGAGAAGATGTTGTGGCTTTTGTAGTTGGTGCTGCAGCTAAAGAAGAACTGGATATTTATTGTCTGGAAAATTTAGCGCGCTTCAAAAGACCCAAAAAATATGTGTTTTTGGAATCATTACCGAAAAACAATTACGGAAAGATACTCAAAAAAAAGTTACGTGACCAACTTTCAAAAGGAGAGTTTTTTTGAAAAACTTGTCCGTAGTCGGCATAGGGTCAACTGTTTTTGGCCAACATAAGAGTACGTCCATAACCGAATTAGCAAAAAAAGCGGCTAGTGATGCAATCCTTGATGCTGGCATTGATAAGGGAAGAATAGGGGCTTTATACGTTGGAAACTTTGTCTCTGGGCCTCTCAGTGGACAGGAAGTTTTGGGTGGTATTTTAACGAACGCCTTGGGATTGGGAGCAATACCTGCAACTAAAGTTGAGGGAGCTTGCGCTTCAGGAGGAATAGCATTTCGACATGCATGTCTCTCAGTAGCGGCAGGTTTAAGTGACTACGCCATAGCTATTGGCGTTGAGAAAATGACACATCAGAATACGAATGTGGTGACCGAGGCCCTAAATTCTGCTTTGGATAGAGATATAGATGGAGAAGCGGGACACACTTTTCCTGGCCTGTATGGACTGGCTTGGCGGCTTCATGCAAAACATTACGGAACCAGCAGGGCACAGGTCTCTGCGGTTGTTAGAAAAAACAAAAGGGCTGGATTAAAAAACCCATTAGCTCAAATGGGAAAGATGTTATCGGAAGATGATATCATAAATTCACGAGTAATCTCTGATCCATTGAGGCTTTATGATTGTTGTCCGGTCACTGACGGTGCATCTGCTGTTATTGTTACTACTACAGAGAACGCTAAATATTCAAAAATACCTATCTCAGTTCTTTCAACAGTTCAAACTTCAGGAAACCCCCATGTGCCCAAATGTGAGGGGCCAATGTCCTTTCAGGCAACTCAAGTAGCCTGCAATGAAGCTATTCAAATAGCGGGAATAACAAGACAGGATGTTTCTCTCATAGAGTTGCACGATTGTTTTTCTATAGCAGAAATAATTGACCTGGAGGACCTAGGTTTTATCAATCCAGGCCATGCAGCATCTTGGGCAGAAGAGGGTCGCACTGACATCGATGGTGATTTGCCAACTAACCCATCTGGGGGACTAATCAGTAAAGGTCACCCTGTTGGAGCAACCGGAGTTGGGCAAATTTTTGAGCTCTGCAAACAATTGCGTGGAACGCACCCAAATCAAGTGCGTGGTGCTAAGATAGGTTTGGCACATAATTTGGGTGGTTGCGGGGTAACTTGTTCCGTAAGCATACTTGCCAACTTAAATGCCTAAACACGAGAGTTAAAACTCTTTACCTTGAGTGAACTAAGAATTGACAAACTAGAGGGGAATGAACTTCCTGAAATTCACAAAATTTTTCAGGTTTGCACGAGACGCGCCTCTGAAAAACACGGAGATTTAAGTGTCTAACATTATTTTAGAAAAAGAAGATGGGGTTTGGTTGTTGACTATAAATCGGGAGGATAAAATGAATTCTCTAGATTTTGGCTCACATTTTGAATTGGTTGAAATATGGAAAGATTTTAGTGAAGACCCCACTGCAAAAGTGGGCGTTATAACTGGTGCTGGAGAAAAGGCATTTTGTGCTGGGGCCGATTTAAAAACCTACACTATGGATTTTGCAACTAGAAAGCCGAATGAATTTAGAGATAAATTTGTAAATGGATATGGATTGGGTGGGATCACCCGAGGTCTTGATATTGATAAGCCATTAATTGCAGCAATAAATGGATATGCCGTATCAGGGGGATTGGAAATTGCATTAGCATGTGACCTTCGCTTTTGTTCAGAAAATGCAAAGTTTGGCCTTCAAGACGTTAAATGGGGATTTCATGCATGTGATGGAGCTTTAGTTCGTCTTCCGCATATAGTTGGAATGGGCGCTACCATGGAACTAGTTTTGAGTGGAGAGTTAATAAATGCTGAATATGCTCACAAAATTAATTTGGTCAATAAAATATATGCAAGCCACAGCTTATTAGAAAAGACACTTGAGTATGCACATTTGCTTACTAAAAGAGCACCATTGGCAATAAAATTTGCAAAACAGACGCTTCGTAATATCGTCTCAATGCCAATAGAAGATGCATTGAGGCATGAGGTTCGTTCTTTTTATGACCTGGGGCAGAGCGAAGATTTAGCTGAAGGAACGCGAGCCTTTAGAGAACGAAGAGATGCTAAGTTTAAAGGCAGGTAGTAGAATATAATCAAAAGGCTGTAGTTGGATTGTTCGCAGAGATTTGCTGGTCTGCACCTCAAAATTTATGCGTGTTTTTTAGCGACCAATTTTAAGCAGTAAGGTCTTCACTACGTGAAGATGTTGGCTGGATAGAATTACATTTTTTCTCACAGCGCCGACAGTTATATTTTACCTGCCTTGTTGCCGCGAGCAGTAATGCGCCAACAACCATACCAGAGATAAGGTGCACTTTTGCATTTATCATACTTGCTAAAAACATTATTCATAATTCCTCTTTATACTGTGCTCATTGTGGTTTACAGAATTTGCGCATGAGTATAAGCACCAACAAGAATGCTGTGGTTGTCAAAAATTTATCAAGCCTTTTAAATAAACGATCCATACGTATAGATACGTGTTAAAAGGTTTTTGGATTAGCATAATGCAGAATGCCTTCCAAAAATTACACGCTTGCATTGGTAACGTTTTGCGTAAGTCTTCCTAACACAGTTTCTATCTCGGGGTGGTGATTATCGCTCTCCTCCAACCTCAGAATGAGATTATTGATTGTCTTTGGCAATCAGATTTGGTCATCCAACAGAGCCGAGGCAGCCTGATATGTATGTTCACTCTTAGTACTAGCATCTTGCCTTATGCGTTCTTTTGTGGGGTCACAAGGGCGAGACCAATAATCATGGCACAGAGCGAAAGCCAGATCCAAACAGACGGCCTCTCGCCAAAAATAAACATTCCCCAAAATACGCCGGTTAAGGTCACCACGTATCCAACCTGACTCGAAAAGACCGACCCAAAAAGTGCAACCGACAAGACAAACATGGTATAAGCCACCACAGTGATTAGCCCCAATCCAATTACCGCATAATCAACGTTTTGTGGCGGGAAGCTTGGGCTGAAAAAGCTGTTTGTCAGAATTGTGATCGGCAGCAATGCTGCCGCTGCCATCAAATTCATACCCATTGCCAGCCTCATCGGCCCAACAGTTAATGCCGATTTGAAGCCAAGAATTATATTCTCAACAGCATAACAGAGTGCGCTAATGCACGCGATTAATATCCAAGGTAGCCCAGCCGGTTCAGGCAAGCTGTTCTCTGGCAGGACAATCAAGCAAATTGCAATAACGCCAAAAACCAGGCCCGCAACGCGCACAACAGAAAATGTCTCTAGCTTGAGCGGGATAGAAAATCCATACGTCATCAAAGGGATCAGCGCGACTGTTATAGACAACACCCCCGCAGGAACATGCGGTGCTGCATAATAAAACAAAACAGCAGGGATAGCGGCTCCTAACATAGCGACACAAAAGATAAAGCCCAGCTTATCTTTCATATTCTGAATTGATTTTCTACGAATGACATTAATAAAAAGAAGAACAATGCCAGCAAACATCATCTGAAACTGAGCCACACCAAAAGGCTTTGCGCCATTTTCAACTGCAATTTTGCCAAGAGAAAAAGATAGTCCCCAAGCTGTCCCCATAACAAGAAGGAAAGCCCATGGGAGGGCTTTTTGAACTGCTTCTTTGATGTACTTATTCGTCATAATTTACACAATTAAGCAAGCTGAAAATTGTGTCAAAGCTTATCTGTCTGCGTTGAAAACATTAAAATTTATGAAAATCAGTTGCTTGAACTTAAGATCTTGGAAATTGGAGCAGGTGAAGGAAGGTTCGAAGCCTTACACAAGCGCTAATTTGTAACTGAATTTTGCTATATCAATAGCTTAGCATATTAGCTCATATGGTCAAATATCAAAACCGTACCAGCAACCTTGCTTGAACCTAGTTCCAAAGAACGTGGACCACGGACCGTAGTCGTATGATGGGTTGGCAGAGCCCTTCGACCGTGGTTTGATTAAGCTTTGATGCTTAGGAGCTTCGCTCAATGGAACATCTAATAATAAGTTCAAGTCAGAATGTACGTACGATAAAATTAAACCGCCCAGAACGATTAAATGCTTGGAATTCTCAAATGCGAGAAGATCTAATCATTAGTTTGGAAAAGGCAAACCTAGATTCTGATATTGACGCATTGATTATAACTGGAGAGGGTGACCGGGCATTCTGTGCTGGCCAAGATCTGCATGAAAGTGCGAATTTCAGTCCTAGTGAAGCAGAGGATTGGATTGATGGTTTCAGCAGATTGTATAGGTGCGTAAGCAGTTTAAAGATTCCAATTGTTGCAGCTGTAAACGGCGTCGCTGCTGGTTCTGCATTTCAATTTTTATTACTCACAGATGTTAGGGTCGGCCATAGTGAAGTTAAAATAGGTCAGCCAGAAATAAATTCTGGAATTGCCAGTGTTACAGGTCCTTGGATTATGCGAGAAGTGCTGGGTCTTTCTCGAACAGTAGAGTTGACTTTAACTGGTCGCTTCATGGCTTCTGAAGAGGCTTTGAGGATAGGAGTTTTGCACCATGTGGTGGCTCGTGAGGAAGTTTTACCTTTTGCTGAGAAGGTTGCGTTAGATTTAGCCTCTAAACCAAAAGTAGCTATGCAAATAGTCAAACGTCGTTTTTTTGAAATTTTAGAGCCTGGCCTTGAGGATGCAATAAAAGCTGCAAAAAGGTTGCATAGGGAATCTTTTGAAACGGGGGAACCCCAAAGAGAGACGAATAATTTTTTAGAAAAACGAATGCAAAGCAAAGATGAAAAACATTGAACTAGCTATCAAGCCCCCTTTTGATACAACTATAGCCGAGGTTCTTTCAGAGTGCGCGTTGCAAACGCCAGATCGGGTTCTTTTTGATTTTGAGAACTCTTCATTTACCGTTGGGCAGGTTTTCAAAACAGCTTCTGAAATTAGAGCAAAGCTATTTTCTGAGGGAATAAAGAGTGGACAAACTATCACTACTTGCATGGACACAAGCCCTCAATACATAAAATTGATTTTCGCATTATTTTTGTCAGGTGTTAAATGGGTGCCCATAGATCCTAGAAGTCGTGGTCCATCTCTTGAACACACTATTAGAACATCCCAACCCGACTTAATCTTCGGCGACAAAAACTCATTGAAATATGCTAAAGAGCTTTGCTTTGACTGTAAAATCATCGAACTTGGAAGTTGGCAAACCAAGAGTAGTGATGTTCTAGATGATTTCAGTAACAAGGATAAATGTCCTGACAATCATTCACTTATTGTTTTTACCTCCGGGACATCTGGGCCACCAAAAGGCGTTATAGTTACTGATCGAATGATATTAGCCTCGGCGGCAGGCACCGCACTTGCCAGTGATTGTGCTCATGATGATAATTTTCTGTTGTGGGAGCCGCTCTATCATATTGGTGGTGTGCAGGCATTGATAATGGCATTGGTATATGGGCCCAAACTCATCCTAGTCTCACGCTTTAGTGCAAGTAATTTTTGGGCGATCGCCAGCTCTAAAAGCATAACAAAGCTTCATTATTTGGGTGGCATTCTCGAAATTCTACTTTCAAAGCAGATCAATAAGGAAGAAAAGAGGCATAAAATCAAGCTAGCTTTTGGAGGTGGTTGCAGGCCCGAAATATGGAGAAAATTCACCAAACGTTTTAATATTCCCATAAACGAAGTTTACGGAATGACTGAAGCATCGAGTTTTACGACAATAAATACTGTGGGCGATATTGGTTCATGTGGTTGGGCGGTTCCTTGGTTTAATGTGAAAATTCTAAATGATAGCGGCTCTTCCGTTCCTTTGGGAAAGGTAGGAAAAATATTCGTTGAGAGCAAATACCCAGCGTTGTTAACTCCAGGGTACCTGAATGCTGAAGAAGCTTCGTCCAAGCTTTATAAATTCAATATGTTATCAACAGGGGATATTGGGAGGTTTCTACCGAATGGATCGCTGCAATTTTTAGGGCGAAATTCTGACTCTCTCAGACACAAGGGGCAAAATATTTCTGCTTGGGAGGTGGAGAGTAGTTTGTCACTTTGCTCATTGATTGAAGAGTGCGCTGTCGTAGGGGTGCAAGCAAAGATTGGAGAACAGGATATTTACTGTTTTGTTATACCAAATTTAAAAGAAAATTTTGAGTTGCACTCACTTGATAAGTGGGCAAAAAAAAACTTACCACCGCATCATGTTCCAAAATACTGGCAATTGGTTGACGAATTCCCAAGAACACCTAGTCACCGAATTCGAAAAGACCTTTTAGATGTTGCTTTTACGAAGGCAGAAACGTTTCACGTTCTTGAATAAATGATGAGTAAAATCTGAACCGGTGTTACTGATTTTCTTTGGCAATTAGGTTTGGGGTTTGTTTGAGGGGGCTGTGGCTCGCGGCCCTTTGTTGTTTTATCATGCATCATATCGAGTGTTCCCGCGTCTAGAAGGATCAAAATTTAATTCTTTGACCATTGGTTGATGTGCCCTTTGAGAGCAGCCTTCTCGTGGGCATAGATGACAGTTAATCCCAATCTTGGCAAAAACTCTTTTTTCTCGAGGGGCAAGGGGATTTGCATATGAGAGTTTCTCAGCATGTTCTACTTTACAGCCTAGTGACATCACTAGGCGGCGGTCCTGTGTTTCGCTGCTATGGGTTGGTCTTTCGGTAGTTCTGCTCAAAGTAAAAAATCTCTCGCCGTCGGTCATTTCCACAAACTGTGGAATAATAACTCCAGGTGTCCTAAATGCAGTATGCAAGTTCCACACTGGGCATGCGCCGCCGTATTGAGCAATTTGAAAAGCAGTAGCGTTGAATCGTTTTGTTACGTTACCCGCTTTATCGATGCGAAGGAAAAAGAAAGGTATGCCGCGACGCCCATTCCTTTGAAGAGTGGTTAATCGGTGACAAACTTGCTCAACTGAAACTCCAAACCGTATTGCAAGTCGATCGATATCGTAGGCCACGTTTTCAGCCATAGATAAAAAGTCTTCGTAGGGCATTAACGCTGCTGCCGCGAAGTAATTTGCAAGTTCAACTTTACAACGATTTATTGTTAAGGGGCTTTGCTCACCCATGTCCAAGATAAGTTTGTTGAGGAGTGGTTCTTCTTCAATTAGACAAATTAAGTGCAGCAGCTGAAATTTTCGGTTAATGCTATCGAAGGCTTCAGAGAGCCAAATTTCTTTTTTTTCACGATTGAAAATTCTAAGGGTGTCACCCATCATTTCGACTTGTTTTATTTTTACCTGGATGTCATGTTTCCTCTTTAGCCGTTCACAAATGAATAGATATTGGCTTTCTGTTTCTGAAGGAAGTGATTGAGTTAGTGTCTCCGCTGCATGCTCTAGTTTTGGAAAGTGATTAAAATTATCGCGGAAAAAATCGTGGATGAGCGCCTCGCTGGAAACCTTGATGACTGATGTAGGCATGCCTTCGCTGCCAAGACGGGTCATTATATCCACTAATTGCCTATGATCATTTAACAGCTTGATAAAACTTGAGGCGAACTGTGGTGCGCTGTCAGCAACAGTTTGTAATTCGCGAGCGCTTATTGAATTGTCGTTGAAAATTGGATCATTAAGCGCCGATTTCAACTCTATCAGAGTTCGTTCATCGTCATCGTTAAGAATGTCGTGCCAGTCAACCCCATATTCCTCCAGAAGCCCTATGAGAATTCTTAAAGATAACGTTCTCTGATTATTTTCTATTTGATTTATGTAGGCAGAGCTAACACCCAAATTTTCAGCCATTTGGGCTTGTGTATGGCTATGCTCACGTCTCAGCAGACGCAGCTTATTTCCCACAAAAGTTTTCAATGAAGGCTCGCTTCAAATATTAACAAAATAACAAATTTTAATAGTGTTATGTAAACATTACACACATTAACATCTTTTTTAATGCAATTTACAGAAGTTTTTCTCATATTCGTATTCTAGATTTTTGATGGAGGAAAAATTGACTGGTTATCATTGTCTCGCCATTCCAGGCCCAACAAATATGCCATTTGAGATTCGTCAAGCTATGGAACGTCCATTAGAAGACCATCGCGCTCCAGATTTTGGTGAATTTACATTGCCGCTTTTAGAGGACTTAAAGGAAATATTTAGAACACAAACCGGTCGGGTGTTCGTGTTTCCTAGTTCTGGCACAGGTGGATGGGAATCCGCTATTGCAAATACGTTAAACGAGGGCGACAAAGTTTTAACGTCGGTATTTGGACATTTCTCTCACTTGTGGGCTGATATGTGCAGACGTTTCAAATTGGATGTTGATGTAATCAACGAAGCCTGGGGCAGAGGCGTGCCTCTCGACAAATATAGAGAACTTCTAGAAAAGGATAAAAGCCATTCAATCAGAGCTGTTCTTGTTTGCCACAACGAAACAGCCACTGGTGTAACGAGTGATGTTATGGCAGTGCGTCAGATACTGGATGACTTATCCCATCCCGCCCTGTTATTTGTCGATGGGGTAAGCTCCATTGGCAGCCTAGAATTCCACATGGACTATTGGGGGGTTGATGTTGCAGTTTGTGCCTCCCAAAAAGGCTTTATGATGCCTACAGGTCTCGCAATCGTAGGGGTTAGTAAAAGAGCTTCGTCTCTGTGTGAAAAAGCGAATTTGCCACGATGTTTTTTTGATTTTTCTACAATGGCAAGGATGAATGATGATGGATATTTTCCATACACTCCATCCACCAATCTTTTGCGCGGTCTTCGAGCATCAGTGGATCTGCTTTTGAAAGAAGGGCTAGATGACGTGTACAGAAGGCACTTTAGGCTTGCAGAGGGTGTCAGAAGAGCCGTGTTAGCTTGGGGATTATCTCTTTGTGCTGACAGCCCGGAACTTTCGTCTGACACAGTGACAGCTATTAAGGTGGGGCCAGGCATTGATGCTAACGAGATAATCAAATGTGCTTACTACGATTTCAAGGTTTCCTTGGGAGGTGGCTTAAGCCATCTTAATGGCAGTGTTTTTCGGATAGGACACCTTGGGTGGACGAATGAAACAATGATCTTGCAAGCTCTTGGTGGAGTGGAATTAGCAATGTTAAAAAGCGGGGTTCTTTTTGAGCCAGGTGTGGGTGTAGCAGCCGCTATAAAACATTATTCAGGGACGAAAAGGTTGGTTTTGCAAGCGGCCTAAATAAAACCAAATCGATGAAATTGGAGAAAGAAAAGAACTCAAAAAATGAAGCTTAACAAGAATTTTGAATTTGATATGAGAGATATTGATACCATCGAAATGGCATTACGCAACAAAGTTACAGAGCTATCTCAAAAATTAATGGACGGTAAGGGTGATTCAGAGGAATTGAGAGCTGAAATAAGAGAGATGTCTGAATTGCTAGCTCGCATTCACCACCAAAAGAATTGGTTTCGTCCATCGGGCGAGATTTATGTAAGTGGTTAAGGGATGGTATGAAGCTTAATTTGGGTCACGGTTTGGTACACACTTCCTGACGTAAGATATGAGAATGCCTGAAAATCAGGCACTTGAATTTTGGATCTGGAAAGTTTTGAAGGGGGCGTAGGAAAGGTCGTTTCCTACTGGGCCCACCACCCTACGCCGCGTACGTGGAAGAAAAATCTGTTCCGCCTCTTAAAACCTGTAGGTTAGGGTCATTATCACGGCGCTGTCATTCTGCAACGCCGTGCCGTTCGGGTCGCTGGCATAGCGCGACGTGCCTCTGGCGCTTGCCTCAAAGGTTACTTCTTCTGAAATCCGCCGGCCGATGCTGACTGTCATTGTTTGTGCGCCATTGTCAAGGTCGCGGGTTAGAAGGCCAAGCACCTCGGTGTCCTCAAAATCATTCCAAAGCCAGCGGCCGCCGACCGTCAGGTCGTTTTGGAAGCCGCTATGCGCCAAGTCCTTGCGGCTGTCGTGGGCATATTCGCCGAGCAGCACAATGTCGTGGTCTCCATCCATGATACCATAGATATTATGTTCGATTCCGAAGACTCCGGCGCGATAGGTTGATGCCGTGCCAAGCCTGTCATACTGGCCGGACCGCCGGACCAGTTCGGCCTTCAATGTGGAATCACCGCGAAGATACTGCATATCGAGGCCGGCTTGGGTGATGTGGCTATAATCCGGCTTCAGTGTGCCGTCCGACTGTGGCAGAAGCCGCGGGGCGGACCCAGTACCGCGAAACCAGCTCACGCCAAGATCAATATCGTCAAAATATCCGGACCAGCGGACGGCGTTTGCGATGTCGTCGCGCTTGGCTCTGCCGGAATAGCTGGCTCCGTTCGCAATGCGAAGCGCCGGCCTTTCGCGGCTCGCCATGCCGGGATAGATGTTCTCTGCAAAATTGATTGCTAAAAGGTCAAGCTGCCCGGGTCCAACCGGCCAGGACAGGCGCACCATTGGTGCGCCGCGTTTTTCGCTTCGCATCAAGCCACGGCTGAAATCCTTGGCATTGACCACATCGACCGGGTTGTAGCTTTCCACCTTGCCCCAGAAGAGGATGGTGCTGCCGACAAGGATATCGGCGTCGCCAAGGCGCGCGGTAACATGAGCCTCACGGAAGTCAATGCGGCCGTCGCCAGCCGTTCCGCCGCTGATGCGCGGCTGGACCTGCGCTTCGATAGCATCACCATAGATCACCAATTCTGGACGCGCCTCAAGATAGATAAAGCTATTTTTCTGGTCGGCATAGGCCGCGGTTTGCGGATACCAGCTTGCTTCCACCATGATTTCGCCGCGATGCTCGGTGTCAATCTCAGCTCTGGCAAAAGCGGCCAGCATCATCGAGAAGACAACTATAAGGCACAAGTTGGTATTCGTGATCATCGATTGGCCTTGGGAAGTCTCTGCGGTGTGAAGTCACGCTCGGTCAGCCCCTGGCGGAAGCTGTATTCACCCCAGGAGAGCCGTGTTGATTTGCCGGTCTGCATATTGTCCATGAGCATAGTGTGGGCACGCCAGAACTCTCCCTCATATTGTTTGTAATCCTCAAACTTCAGCGATTTTTCAAGGTCGCCGCGGCGGTTGTAGAAATCGATCTGATGCACCCGGTATTCATCAAGATCGATGAAGGACACACGCTTCGAATAGCCAGACCGCTTGTTCTTCGGGCGGCTTTCCACAACGGCGCAGGTCAGCGCGCTGTCATGCACACAGGGCGCATCTTCCAGCCAGATGTGCTCATTGTCGGCGACCTCCTCTGATCCCAGATCCTCATAGGAGAATTCAGAGGAGACAAATTTGCCTGTCCGGTTCGAGGAGGAAATGCGCTTCACCCGCTTCACCGCCGGCAGGAAGATCCATTGCGAATCATCATCTGGCTCAATCTTCGAATGGGTCAGCAGGGCCGTGCCACGCACATCGCGCGGCTGCGAGAAGGTGATGATCGAACGGTCACCTTCTGAGACATTGGCAGCCTCTAGAATAGTGGAGCGGAACTTGCGAACCGACTCGTTGCCGGCCTTGTTCTTCAGCACCATTTCGCCCTCGACTGTGACGTCACCCCACCCTTTGTCGCGGTTGTCGGCTTCGGTGGCTATGGCGAGCCCCTTTTCATTGGAGGCCTCGACCGGCTTGGCCAGCGGCAGCAGCAACGCTGCGCTGGCGAGGCTAGCAATCATCGCAAGCGAGGCGGTGGAGGTGGCATTTATCCTTATGGTATTCATCTTGTCCAGAAACATCAGAAGTGGTGGGAGGAAGAGGAAATCAACAAACAGCGCGAAGCTGAGTGTAATGGCTGTCAGCCTGGCCATGTCGCGGTTCACCGCAAAGCCAGACTGACCAAGAATGGCAAAACCGATAACGAGACCGAGCGAGGTCACTGTAAGTGCCATGCCAACCGATTTGAAAGCATAGCGTACACTGTCCTCTGAGCTTTTTCCGCGTTTGCGGGCATTGGCGTATTTCAGCATGAAATGCACCGTGTCATCGACAACGATGCCAAGCGTCATGGCCACAACAATAGATACGGCTAACGTCACATTGCCAACCATATAGCCCCACAGGCCAAAACCCATCATCGCAGGCAGCAGGTTCGGCGCCAGCGAGATGATGCCAAGCTTAAGATTGCGAAGCACAAGAAAAATCACGAAGGAGATGAACACAAGCGCAAGCGTCGTGCCCTGCAGCATCGAGGGCACGTCGCGGGCCGAGATCATCGTATAGACATGCGTCTGTCCGGTGACCGGACTCTTAAGCTCGGGTGCGTTGGTGTCGAACCAGTTCTGAATCTTCTCGTCGAGCGCGATTAGCTGGCGTGTTGTTGCATAGCGGACAAAGGCTGAGACCCGGGTCGAGGAGCGGTCGACATTGATCTGGTCTGTTAGATCCATGCCATAGCCAAGCGACAGCTCGTACAAGAACAGGAACTGCGAGGCTTCCTCGTCACTCTCCGGAATCCGGTAGAAAGCAGAATCGTCGCCATTCATATTCATGTTCAGCCGCTTTATCGTGTCGCTGAGCGAACGGATGTGGCTGACCTCAGGTTGCGCGCGCAGGAAGGCCGACAAATCATCAAGTTTTTTCAGATAGGCGACAGAATTTATGCCGTTCTCTTCTCCGGTATCGACTGAATATTCGAGGACATTCAGTCCGCCAAGCTCGGTTTCATAAAGGTCGGTTGCCTGGCGCGTCTCGAAACTCTCGTCGAAATAGCGCAGGAAATCATCTTCGAGCTTGATTTGTGAAATGCCGGCGCCAAACCCGATGATGATCACTGGAATGCAAAGAAGAAGTCGCCTCTGGTGGCGGATGACAAACTCACCCAGCGCGACCATGAGGCGGTCGACCGACGCTTCGCCAAGCTTCTGGCGGATTGGAATCCAGCAGATCAGCCCGGGAAGCAGGAACATAGTGAAGACCCAGACGCCGATCATGCCGCCTGCCACCATATTTCCTAGCTGGCGAAAGGGCGGCGAGATCGAGAAATTCAGCGATAGGAAGCCGATGGCTGTGGTGAAGACAGCCACCGTGATGCCAAGCCCGTGGTCAGTCAGCGCACGGCGTGCCCAGATGGTGCGGTCGGCGGTCTCCAGCATCGTCTGGCGGACCGAGGAGAGCACATGGACACCGCTGGCCACGGCAAGGGTAATGACCATGAGCGGGGCCACGGCGGTAGCGGAATTGATTGGAATGTGGGTCCATCCCAGCGCGCCAAGCGAGACCAGCGCCGACAGTGCCGCGAGGATTAAGATCAGCAGCGATCCAGTGGCCGAGCGCAGCAGCAGCCCCACAATCAACAGCATCGACAACAGCATCGCCGGGGTCAGGGTTTTACCATCCTTCTGGCTGGCCGTGGCAAAGGCCTGGCTGATCGCAACCGAGCCGCTGGCTTTGAATGTGATTTCAGGATGGTTGGCGCGGTATTGTTCCAGAAGCGGCTCGAACTCGGCATTAATATTCGGAATTTCCGAAACAAGGTCGATGCCGGGTAGGCGGAAGATTACCGAAATCGCGGTGGCGGTGCCGTCTTCATTGATTAGGCTGTTGCGGATTTCAATTTTGTTAAGGGCGGCGATCTTCGCGGCGGCAGCTTCCTCAACGGTGACCATGGACGGTTCGGGCACCAGATCCTCGACCACCATCATGTCGCCATCGGCGTAGGTGTTCTGAAACCTCGTGATCGAATTTACCAATCGTACATAGGGAAGGTTCCACAGATCCTTAGTCATCGCGCCAATCGTACCAAGCGTTTCTGGCGTGAAGACCTCACCATCCTTAGGCACAACGATGATCGCCAGATTGTCGTCCTTGGCAAATTCCTGTTCAAACCTGTCGAGCAGAATCTTGTCAGGATTGTCGGTAGCCATGAAGACTCGGCCATCTGTATCAAGCTTCAGATTTGGAATGCCGGCAAAGATTGCGAAGGCCATCAGCATTGTAGCAATTGCCATCTGGATCCTGTTTTTCACAACGAAATCAGCGAAACGTTCCATATGTGCCTCTCCGGACGGGATGTCTTCCAGCCTTATGATCTGGCCGGAGTTGGTGGGCTTGGCTTTAGCGTGACCTTGCGTACAAGCTTGTAATCTAAATTTTACGACAATCACCTGTCAGCAGACTGTTGTTACGGCACAAAATATATCGCCCGGTATTTATGATCAAAGGTTCAAGTACCATGGCCCGAACGACACCCTCCATGCAACAGAGTTGCTGATGCTGTTTTACAGCCTAGGTCATCCTTTGATTGGAGTTGTAGGATTGTTGAGCGGAGGTACTTGCGCCCAACAGTTATCAAAAAATAAGTTTCCGCTGAATGCCTCATGTTATTACGCCGTCTTCACCTTTCTGAAATTCTTGTTATCACTAGCCAGGAGTAGAAAAGTTTTAGAAAGCGGTCCTAGTTTTTTGGTATCCATGAATACACAGATGTGGACATATCAACCTGAATATCGGTTTTCCCTATAAATTGTGTCTCAATATGTTGAGCCAGATGAAATTAATCAATAAGAATATGTTCATAATTAGGTTTTTTTCTTACTATCATTCATAGTTCAGAAAAATATTTTCTAATGAGAGAGGCCATGGAAAAAAAGCGATACAATGCGGGACAGGTAATATTCAATGTGGGCGATGCAGCTGACGGGTTATATCTTATCGCCTCTGGGACTGTTGGTGTATATTTTCCAGGAAATATATCATCTAACAAGCCAGATATTACGCTTAAAGAAACAGAAATAATTGGCGAGATGGGAGTTATAGACTCAGAACTTAGGACCGCCACTGCAAGAGCCTATTCTGAAGTTGACGTTATCCATGTCACGAAAGAGGATTTTGAAAAAAAGCTAGCAGAAACTGATATTATCATTAGGGGGGTCGTCGCAGTCTTGAGTGACCGCTTGCGTCAACTTCAAAAAAGGAGAGTGGGTCAAAATTAGTCTCTCTGTTCATTAGTTTTTTGATTTATCAGAAACAGACACAGTCTCTCTTCTATTTATAGCAATACCACTTCCACATTATAAGAATTGGGTATTTCATTTAAACACCATATTGAAAGTGAATATAAGACAAATTATCTATTGATAAGGCTTATATAGAGGCGTGGCTTGGTGCATGGTTTTGAATTAGCATTTTTGAATTTTCAAAAGTTCACTAAACCAGTCGACTTAGAATCTCAGAAACCAGCTTCATTGCTCGGTCGTTATCTTCTATTTCATTTGGGTCAAAAGTTAATGAGAGGCCCGGGATTGATTTGACAAGTTTCGATGAATAAAGGTTACTATTTGATGAAAAACCTGAAACTTCATAGGTTTTAATTGGATAAGAAATTCCCTTTACTGAGATATCCTGTTTTTTGACGCATTTCATTTCATCTTTAACTAGAAGATAAGTGTCTTCCGATATTAAAATTTTGTTCGGCTCTGAGCTTGATTCAAGTCTAGATGCCAAATTAACACCGTTCCCTATAACGGTGTAATCCAAACGATCTTCTGAGCCAAAATTTCCGACTGTGCATACACCTGAGTGTATTCCTATTCTCGCATTAAGAGTGCTAGCTATTCCTCTTTCCCGCCAACCCTCCCTCAAGGATTCCAATCTATCAAGCATCTCAAGCGCCATGGAGACACATGCGATTGCATCCTCTTTGTTTCCTTTACTTTCCGGATCACCAAAAAATACTAAGATTGCATCACCAATATATTTATCTATAGTCCCGCCCCAATTGATAGCAATCCTAGACATCGCTGTTAAATATTCAGTCAAAATATCTGTTAATATCTCAGGTTCCAATTTTTCCGTTAAGTGTGTAAAACCCTGGAGGTCACAGAAAAATACAGTGAGTGGCTTCCGCTGTGTTTGAATTTTTACATCTAATTCTCCAGAAAAAATTGAGTCGTAAACTTGTGGAGAAAAATATTTTGAGAGTTTTTCAGAGAGCGCAACCAATTCCTCTGTCCGGTCAGACACTTTTTTTTCCAAATTTAAGTTTAAGTCAGCTAATTCCGCGTGGGCTCTGTCTAATTCGCGCAAGCGTTGTTGTTCTAAATTGTAAAGTTTGGCATTTTGAAGTGCGCTAGCTGTCTGATTAGCTAATATTTTAATGATAAGCTCATCTGACTTATCAAAAATGTTTACCCTATCACTTTCAACTGAAAACACTCCTATAAGCTCGTTTTCTATTAACATGGGGATCGCCACCTGACTTTCGGCATTTTGAAGGCCTGGTAAGACTATTTCATCCAAAGGTTTTCCTTTGTTCACAGGCTGGACTTGCTCCTTGATCGCGTTGATATATTTTTTTTGCGCGCCCATGTTAGCCATTCGCATTAATTTCTTCTTTTTGGCTACCATGCCTATAACACCAACGCCAATTTTCACCTCTGCGCCAATACCCTGGTCATCGTAGCCATAAGTTGCAATTACTTTGAGGGAGCCTACATTCTGATCTACTA
Organism: Alphaproteobacteria bacterium UBA2954; assembly: GCA_002348585.1. GTDB lineage: Bacteria > Pseudomonadota > Alphaproteobacteria > Puniceispirillales > Puniceispirillaceae > JADHLI01. Next base: position 19,871 of record DEBO01000038.1, read on the forward strand.
AAAGTATCATGGAGTGTTCGAAGTCAAAATACTCATGCATACTCGCCAGCATAGTATTAGCGATCGCATCCATATCCAATGATTTGTTTATTTTGGATGCGACTTTTTCAATAATATTAATTTCGTTATTTCGACGTTCTAAGAGACGTTTTACATCGTCGATGTCATTTCCATCCATCAAAATGAGGCTCCATATTCATCTGGGAACACCATCATAACCATGAAGCCTGGCAGCTACTTTTCAATTTGTTTTAATAATTGACAGCACTTTATAAATGTCTGCACCTTTTAATTCAAAAATACCAGACATTCCAGTCATGGAGGCGATTGCTTCGAGTTTCATATCCATTTCATCAAATAGGTCGCCATCACTTTCGGTACGCGCATATTGTAGCTCTAAATTAAACATATCAAAATTCTCAGGATTTAAAATTGTGGCGTAAGCAAACGGATTTTGACTGATGTTTTTTTTTGTTTTATTGAAAAATTGAAATGACAATGCAACCTCAGTTGCATTTACATACCATATTTGAGAGATAACGGTTGTATTAGGTTCGCCTTCGCTTGATGACGTTGTAATCCAACTTGGAAACATACCTTGGAGAGCTGGAAGATGTTCTTCATTAATCATAGAATTTCTCAGAATTACCTAAACTTGCTTGCCTGCGTCTGGTCCAGGCGTTTGGATAAAAATTTTATTCACTTTAAATACTACCGTCACGTTTGGGGTTCTCAACCAATACTTGTCTGCTAAATCTTGCGTAATCCCCAATGCAGAAAAGGGTTCGTAAATCCCATGCCTCAATTTATCGCAGACAAATTTTTCGTTCTCTTGAACATCCCTTAACGTTATTACAGGCCCTTTTATATTATAAGCTTCATGGCTAATAGCACCTACAAAAAGGCTGACCATTGAGCCAACAACCAAATTATTTAAGAATGGCTCGCTGGACTCTTTATTCAGACAACAAGATATCTCCTCAAAATCCCGATTGTAAATGACACCCAAAACATCAGAATGAAATGGTCTCAAAGAGGAAGAAACACATCCTATGTGTCCAATACCAGTCGTTAACACTTCGTGTATCTTATCAGTGACCATAAAAAATAATTGATCAAAACATGTAAAATGAAAACCCCAGAACCAGATAATTACCAAATGGCAGTAAGTGAAAATTTTCAAAGATAAAAGTCCTTAGAGTATGGGGTATCTTTTTAAATGAACACTTTTCGTTCTGATTAACAGAGTCTCAAAAACACAATTAATTCAATACACATACAAAAGACCGCGGTCCGAAAGCCACAGACCGAGCAGCTACAGCACCCACCCCTTAATCACATTTCTAAAGCCGATTTGCAAAGCCAATCAGTAACCCCGGTCGGTGGTCTACAGTCCTTGGAACTGGGCTGTTTTCCAATCTTTTATCCAGAAAAAGGCACTTTAACTCGGCTGCTGGCATGCCAAGCTATTTTGAAAAATCCAAGATCAGTTTTCCAATATGTGTGCTTGATTCCATCATCCGATGTGCGTCGGCAGCTTCAGCTAATGGAAAAGTTTTATGAACAATAATTTTTAATTTCTCTAATTCGAAAAGCGGAAGCACTTTTTCTCTCAGTTGCGCTGCAATTGCGCCTTTTTGCTCGATTGTGCGTGGCCGCAAAGTCGATCCAGTTACTGTCAATCTGTTCAACATAACAGGCATTAAGTTGATTTTGTTGACTGGTGATTTCAAGAAAGCTATCTGAACCAATCTGCCTTCAATTGCGAGACATGCTATGTTTTTCTGGATATAATCTCCACCTACCATATCAAGAATAAGATTTACACCTTTTCCATTTGTGAATTCCGCAACTTTTGCTACAAAATCTTCTTCACGATAATTGATCACGTGTTCCGCACCAAGGTCTGCGCACGCTGCACATTTAGCTTCGTTACCAGCTGTTGTAATCACCTCCGCTCCAAAATGATGCGCTAGTTGAATAGCTGTTGTTCCAATGCCGCTTGACCCGCCATGTATCAAAATTGTTTCACCAGACTGAAGGCCACCGCGCTCAAACACATTTGTCCAAACAGTAAAATAATTTTCTGGCACTCCTGCAGCTTCAATCATTGAGAGCCCTTTCGGAATTGGAAGAACCTGCAGTACTGGCGCAACGCAATATTCTGCGTATCCTCCGCCAGAAACAAGCGCACAAACCTTATCTCCAATTTTAAAACTTTTAACACCCTCTGCTATGGCAACAACTTCGCCCGCCACCTCAAGACCGGGAATTTGTGATGCGCCAGGTGGCGGATTGTAGTTGCCCTCACGCTGAAGTACATCTGGTCTGTTCACACCAGCTGCTTCAACACGAATCATTACTTCATTTTCAGAAAGTTTTGGAACCTCACTCGTATTCACAACGAGGACATCTGGCTCCCCAGGTTGCAAAATAGTGATGTGTTTCATTGATATTGGAACTGTCATATTAATCTCGGGTTTAAGATGAATAAGTATAAATCTAATTAATAACGCTTTCGTCTCGCTGCATGTTAAACACAGGCGTCTTGTTTATCTGATCTTGGCAACTCAATGCTAAAACTGCCAAGACCTGTTTAAGCATTCCTCAAAATATGTCATCATAACAAAGAAAACCACGGTCGAGCGGCTCTGCCAACCCAGCGTAGAACCGCGGTCCGCGCCCAGAAAAGATTGAGGAACAGAGATATGGAATGCGATATTAGCCTCAGACCACTGGAAGATATAAAAGTATTGGACCTCACAAGGTTCCTTTCAGGACCACAAACCACCCTTTTTTTAGCAGCACTTGGAGCAGAGGTTGTTAAAATAGATGACCCTAAAACTGGCGATCCCGTTGCTGCAGCTCCGCCATTTGTGGGAAAAAACGGTGTTTCCATGACGCGTTCTTCAGCATCTGATGTTGGATTAGCTTTTTTGAAACGGGCGCGGGGCAAAAAATCCATAGAACTTGATTTAAAGACTGAAGTAGATAAAAACCTTTTTCTTAGACTGGCTGTATCTGCTGATGTAATTGTTGAAAATTTTCGGTATGGCGTAACAAAACGTCTCGGGATTGATTATGAGCAAGTAAAAAAAATTAACAAAAAAATCATTTATTGTTCAATTACCGGGTATGGAAATACGGGTCCTGAAAAAAGCAAAAAGGCGTTTGATGCAACTGTGCAGGCTGCATCCGGTTTGATGAGCGTGACAGGGCAGCCAGAAGGAACACCATCAAAAATTGGTTCCTCAATGGCAGACACGATAGCAGGAACATTCGCCCTATCAGGGATTTTAGCGAGTTTAATTCAACGTAACAGAACCGGTATTGGGGACTTTATTGATGTTTCTATGAATGATTGTCTAATTTCACTCCTTTACGACGAAGCATGGGATTGTTTTGATGAACTGGGCTTAGAGAAGCGACAGGGAAACCGAATAATGCGGTTTTCACCATTTAATTTTTATTCAGCCGCTGACGGTGGGGTGGTATTTGGTGCAGCAACTGAAAAAGATTGGCTTGCAATTACAGAAATGATCGGGCGTAAAGAGCTAAGAACAAGTCCCATTTTTGGTGATTTAGGAAATCGAATAAATAACGCTAATCAAATCGATCATATCGTGGGTGAATGGGCAGCCAAACAAAAAGTTTCTCAAATTGTTCAATTATGTGAGGAATTTGAAATACCATGCAGTCCAGTCAATGACATAGCAAACATAGCAAAATCTTTGCAAATTCAAGAAAGGGGTATTTTACAAAAAGTTCAGCACCCAGATTTTCACCTCAAAGATGGGCCGTTGGCAGGAAACTTCCCTGTCAAATTTTCTTCAGCCAAAACTTCACTTGATCAACCAGCCCCAACGCGCAACGAGCATTTTGAAGAAATATTGCAAAACTGGCTAAACACTAAATCTTAATTAAATTTTAAATGAAATCTAATTGGTGAGATGCTCATGGACAAAAGCAACATTGTAAAAATGTATTCTGACTTCAAAAGCCCCTACGCATATCTGGCATTCAAGCCGGGCATGGGCCTTATTGATAAATTTAATGTTACGATTAAATGGCGGCCATTCCAATTGCGCCTAAAAGGCAAGGGGCAAAGGAGCATTTATTCTGAATGGAAGGTAAAATATTCTTACATGGATGCTCGCCGTCATGCGAATCGACTATATGATGGCCAAATGCTACGAGGACCACTAAAAATATTCGATACAACTCCCACATTAATCGGAAGTCTCTTTGCAGAAAAACACGGTGAGTTAATAACTTATTGTGAGACAGTATTTGAAAAATTTTTTGCGCGCGAATTTGCTGCAGATGACGCCGAAGAAGTGGCGCAGTTTATAGAGACCATGGGCTTAAACAAATATGATTATTTAAATTACCTTTATGGAAAGGGGGCCGACGACCTTGAAGCATCCTTGAATGAAGCTGCTGAAGATCATATTTTTGGAGTGCCTATATTTGTATTTAAAGGAGAACAATTTTGGGGTGCTGACCGTCTATGGCTGCTAGAAGAAACTCTTAAAGAGGCTGGATTAGCTAGGAATAATATTTGATGGGTGACATTACTCTATATTTTTGGCCTACCCCAAACTGCTATAAAATAAGCATAATGCTGGAGGAGTTAGGGCAGGACTACAAAATAGAGCCGATTCACATTGGCAAAGGAGCGCAATTCGCTCCTGATTACCTCCAAAAAAGCCCAAATGCAAAGGTTCCTGCCATCGAGGATCGCTCTGAAATCAAGCCAAAATATATTTTTGAATCAGGCGCCATATTATTCTATCTGGCAGAAAAACATAATAAATTTTTAGGAGAAAAAATCGCTGACAAAATTGAAGTGATGCAGTGGCTCATGTTTCAGATGGGAAATCTTGGGCCGCTTCTTGGCCAAGCTCACCATTTTCGTTTTTATGCTGAGGAAAAAATTGAATATGCTATCCAGCGCTACACGCGTGAGGCTTCAAAGTTATACTCTGTACTTGACCAACAATTATCTAAAAATCGATATGTAGCCGGAAATGCTTACAGCATCGCGGACATGGCAATTTACCCGTGGCTAAGACCCTATAAAATGCAGGGTCAGAACATTGCTGATCATCAAAATCTTCAACGATGGTATGCCTTGGTAAGGTCTAGACCTGCAGTTCAAAGAGGACTTTCAGTTATGAACAGTACAGTTAAGCGAAGCAAAAAAAAACCAGATGGTGAAGCCTGGGAGAATCTATTTGCAAAAAACAACCTATAATAACGCCTCAAAAGTAAACAACATGAAAAATATGCTTACTGGTTATCGTATTCTTGACATTACTCAATTTGTTGCGGGACCAACTTGTTCCAGAATTATGGCAGAGATGGGCGCAGATGTGATCAAGGTTGAGCTTGCGCCAACTGGCGACCATGCACGTAGGTCAGGACTAAAACCCAGAAAACAAGAGTATAAAAATAGTTCACAAAGCACCTATTTTGGGCAACACAATCACTCAAAGCGCAGCGTTGGAATAAACCTTAAAACAGAAAAGGGCCTTTTACTTTTAAAAAAACTCATAAGTAAATCAGATGTCATAGTTGAAAACTTCGCGCCAGGTGTTATCGGCCGCATGGGTCTTTCTTATGACGCAGTAAAAGAGGTAAATCCCACTATAGTGATGTGCTCTATTTCTTTCGCAGGTCAAGAGGGACCACTAGCTGGTGAGCCTGGGTTTGATTATATGGCATCTGCTTATGCGGGTATCAGCGAAATGATTGGAGAGCCTGACAGAGCGCCAAGCCAAGTGAGCATGGCCGTCGGTGACAGCGCAACTGGAATTTCTGCCGCCATGGCAGTCGCTGTTGCATTGCTCCATCGTGAGCGGACCGGCGAAGGGCAATTCATTGATTGCTCCCTTTTGGATACATACCTTCAGATGCATGAAGACTATATACCTCGGATAGGCCTAAGTGGAGCTAAAGCACTTCCAACAAGGTCGGGCTCACAACATCCAAATGGTGGCCCTACAGGAATTTTTGATTGTGGAGGCGGCACTTACATACAGATGATGATTATGCCTTATCAATGGCCAAGGTTGCTTGAGGCTATGCGGATGACTGAATTAGAAAACGATGACAGATTCAATACACCTCGCAATCGCCGCAAATACAGGTTTGAGTTACAGTCAATTATAGAGAAATGGATGGCAGCCATAGGCAATAGAAGCGAAATCCTTAAAATACTGAAAGAACAGAGAGTTCCTGCCGCACCAGTTTTGACATTAAGTGAAGCTATAGAGCATCCTCACGCTATAAAAAGAGGAGCCATAAGGAAATTGGATGACCCTCTAATCGGGAGCTTCCCAATCCCCGGGCAACCGCCTCTTTTTTCTAGATGGAAATATAATGATAAGCTCCGGGCACCTCTGTTAGGCGAACACAACAAGGAAATTTTTCAGACACTGTGTAACTTCAATGAGAGTGAAGTAGAAGAGTTTAAAAATGAAGGCATTATCATCGCGGACCCTTCATTGGACTAACTCATCTGTTCAATTAAAAAAATACTTGTCAGTCTAGGCTGTGTAGACCGCGCAACAATATCTTTCCCCTCGAACAAAACCTTACCCGTAACCTTGTCTGAACCAAGTTTCCAGGTCCTAGGGCCGCGTACCGCGCTCCTCGAACCGGGGTTACTGATTGCCTTTGGCAATCAGCTTTGGCTATCCCTTGAAGGGGTGGGACTTGTGGCTGCGCGGTCTGCGGCTGGCGGACCACGGTCCTTTGATGAGTTGGTAAATTAAACGGGCTCTGGAAAACTTGTTTTAGGTTTATGCTAAGGTAGACATCAACAAAAAAGAGAGGAAAACAGATGCCGACTGCCGCAGCCCGTCTAGCACTGATTGACGATTTACCAGCCATCGTTGGCCTGCTTGCTGATGATGTTCTTGGTCGGAGCCGTGAGAATACCGCCCCGCCCCTGCATTCCGATTACTTGGCCGCCTTTGAGGCCATCAATGATGATCCCAATCAGGTTTTTGTCGTCTTTGAGGCTGAGGGTGTCATCATTGGCTGTCTTCAGCTTAGCTTCATTCCCGGACTGTCCCGACAAGGGGCATGGCGCGGCCAGATTGAAAGTGTTCGCATATCCTCCGAAAGACGCGGTGCCGGTCTGGGTCAGGAAATGATCAGTTGGGCTATTGATGCGTGCCGAGAACGCGGGTGTCGAATAATCCAGCTGACATCTGATAAAACGAGGCAGGACGCAGCAGAATTTTATAGTGCGCTCGGTTTTGTTGCGTCCCATGAGGGTTTCAAGAAAACAATCTGAAAGACCCATCATACTTCATTTATAATTCACAGGTTGAGTGCAAGACCTGAGCCAGCTTCATTCTGGACAAACATCCAACAAAATACTGCCTAAAATCCCCATTAGAAGAAGAGAATAACAGTTCTCCTCCCTGAACTTTGGGCTGCCTTTGTGCAGCCCATTTTTATAAGGGTCATTTTTTATCAAAAAACCCTGCAGATTTTTCTGCCAGGCATAGTCTTTTCTTAAGGGAGAATGTGACACTGGGTCATCCTCACCAATCCAATCAATCCAACGACTCAGTGTCACACTCTTTTAATAAAGGAAACCCTCTTTAGGCGCACGTGAGCAGCACGCCGTTTCTACTTAAGCTTACCCGCAACCTTACCCACACCATGATAGAACAAACTCCTGTTCCAGAACGTTAATCGTTTGGAAACAGTCGCTTGTACCGCGGTCCACGGACCTTTTTTATTGGAAATTGGAGCGGGTGAAGGG
>DEBO01000038.1:28023-40307 GCA_002348585.1 Alphaproteobacteria bacterium UBA2954
CTCTACCCCTGAGCTACACCCGCGTTTCCGCATGTTTATAGCAGGTGACAGGCGAGAATATCAAGGGGAAAAGAAGGCCAAAAGAATCTTTGAATTCCGCCTATAACGCTGCTTTCAACGCTTCTCCCACCTTGTCCTGTATGGTGGAATCAAGATAGGGGTGCATCGGTAAGGCCAACACATCCGCTGCTAGCGCTTCAGTGACTTTCAAGTCGCCTCTGGAGATGGGATAGTTTTCGTAGGGTTTTTGTGTATGCATGGGGTGCGGATAATAGACGGCTGTTGGCACACCATCTCTTCTCATACTGTCCTGTACCGCTTGCCGGTCTGTGCCTTTCGGCAGACGGATCACGTATTGTGCCCAGCTTGAGGTCGCTGTCGCAGACAATTCTGGAATGATTACGCCACATCCAGCCAGCTTTTTAGCATAACGGTCAGCTGCGTTTTGGCGCAGAGTTAATTCTTCATCAAAAATGCCAAGTTTTGCCAAAAGCACAGCAGCTTGCATAGTATCCAGGCGCGCTGTCATACCAAGCCGCTCATTCTCATACTTATCTGCACCCTGTCCATGTACCCTTGCGGATCGGGCAATTGCGGCTAGCTGATCATCATTTGTAAATAGCGCACCGCCATCCCCATAACAGCCTAGTGGCTTAGCTGGAAAAAAGCTGGTGGCTGTGGCCGAACCGAATGTGCCGACGATATTTTCAGACAGGGTGGCTCCAAAGCTTTGAGCTGCATCATCCAGCAACCATAGTTCGTTGCCTTGTGAAAAAGTCGCAATCCTATCCAGCGCAGCAGGCTGGCCAAACAAGCCGACAGGGATTACGCCAACTACGTTCAGCCCTGCCTTTTGGCCTGCGGCTAGCGCATCCTCAAGTCGGTGTGGGTCGAGATTAAAGCTGGTCTCCTCCACCTCAGCAAAAATAGGCACGGCACCCAGCACAGCGATCGCTTCTGCGCTGGCTGCAAAAGTAAAGCTTGGAACAATCACTCCGTCGCCAGGATTCACTCCTAGTCCTAAAAGGCCAAGAATCAGCGCATCCGTTCCGGATGAACAAGAAATTGTATGTTTCACATTCAACCGCTTGCAAAGGTTAGCTTCTAGCTCGTCAACTTCCGGACCCATGATGTATCGACCATGATCTAAAACCTTATTTAGACGAGCGTCTATCTCAGGGCGTAGACGTCTTTGCTGGGTGGCTAGATCAATAAAGGGAACAGTCATTGGTGTTAACACTCCGTTTTTACGTCTCATTAAGCTGCTGCAAGCAGCCAGTCATTTGTTCCATAACAGTCTGTACTGCGATGCCTTCATTGCCATCTGTCAGGGCCGGCTCGCCAGTTTGACAGACCTTAACAAATGCAGAAACTTCTTCTTTTAAAGGTTCGTTTTCTTTTACCGGTAGATGGACGGGGTTGGCGCGTTCTACCACAAACAGCTCGTCAGCTTGTGTGATATGATCGCTGAACAGGGTTAGTTTTTCTGGCCAGGGCTTCGTATCGTCAAACATTAAAGAGCCGGTCTGACCAGTTACAATCAGCCGGTGTTCTTTGATTGGATTAATCCAGCTTGTGGTCATGCCCGCACTTACTCCTTCGGCAAAGCCCAGTCCTGTGGATAAAACATCGATAATGCCAGGCGTAATGTGAGCGGCTCCATGACAGGTAACGCTTGTGGGCAGTCTGTTAGTGAGAGCCAAAATCAGAGATAAATCATGCGGACACAGATCAAACAGCGCAGATTCTGTATTGCGGATGCGGCCCATCGCCAGTCTGTTTGCCTGTATATGTCGAAGCTTGCCGACTGCCCCGTCTTTCACCTGCGCTAATAATTCGATAAAGGCTGGATGATAACGGATCAGATGGCCTATCATTAGTTGACGATTCGCCTTTATTGCAGCTCTGTTGATCGACTTGGCTGATGCCAGGTTGAGGCTCATTGGCTTTTCAACAAAGACATGTTTGCCTGCTGCCAGTGCCTCTACAGCTAGCTGCTCATGCGCTCGGGCAGAAGCGGAAATCATCACACCATGAACGTTTTTATCAGCACAGACCGTTGAAAAAACTGCTGCATGTGTCGAAAAGGTCTGCGCAAATTCAGCTGCTTTTTCAAGATTGTTATCAACAACGTAACTTAATACGCCAAGACGGGCACAAATCCTTGCAATATTTCGGCCCCACATTCCACAGCCGATCACAGCAATTTTAATGTTTTGGTGAGCGCTCATGAAACGATCCAGCTGCAATGAGTTCGTAACCCAAGAAGTTATTATCTGTCTTAAGCTACCCTAATGCTGTGGGTCAATTGTTGCATTTTGTTACATTACGATTACTTTTCTGTATCTGCTGAACTCCTTTCCTGTTTCTTGTCAATTGATAGGAAGGCCGCTATAACCCTACCATAGTAGTTTAACCTCCTATATGCAGAGTTTTCGAAATTGGATGCCTCTTCAGCTTTTCAGGATAGCCTGCCAGTTACATCTGATCAGCTTCTTGAAATGCTGACTGATAAGGGCTTTTTTTATCAACGCATTGATCATATACCGTTGAGCACAGTTGCTGATTCAAAACAAGTCAGGGATGGGTTCTTAACAACGCAACAAGGTGGCGGCCATATTAAAAACCTATATCTGCGGGATAAGAAGAAAAATAGTTTTCTGTTGGTACTCCCTGAAGATGTAGAAATCGATTTGAAAGCGCTTCCGGCTCTTATTGGTTCGTCCCGTCTGTCTTTTGGCTCGGAAAATCGCCTTTTTGACAATCTGGGCGTTCGGCCAGGAGCCGTGACGCCATTGGCCATGGTTACTGGTGTTCATCATGCTGTAAAATTATATATGGACAGTCGCTTGCGCGAGGTCGTTTATCTGTACATGCATCCGCTTGTCAATGACCGCACTGTCGCAATGAGGCCTGAGGATGTTGAAGCATTCCTGAAGCAACTTGGAGCTATTGTGAACTGGTTTGAACTTTGACAGTTTTTAAGCCAGTACCAAAACAAGACCATTTTACAATTAAGGCTACAGCTCGGCCTATTAATTTGTTACACAAAGTCGTATTTCTTGCATACTTTTATTTGGATTGACCCATGAAAGACCCGATTATTCCTAACGTACCAGCTGTTGATGCCGTAGACGTCACGATTGATAATTTTATGTCTGAAGTCATTGAGGAAAGTAACAGCAAAGCAGTAATTGTACAGTTCTGGGCACCTTGGTGTGGCCCGTGTAAACAGCTTGGGCCAATATTAGAAAAGGTGATTTCCGGCCATAACAACGTGCGACTTGCCCGAGTGAATATTGATGAAAATCAGCAGATTGCTGCTCAGATGCAGGTCCAGTCTGTCCCTACTGTTTATGCGATTGTTGAAGGCCGACCTGTTGACGGGTTTGCTGGCGCTCAACCTGAGTCTGCAGTTCGGCAGTTCATTGAAAAGGTTATGCAGGGGGCCCCAGGTGCGGTGGATATCAGCCCATTACTCGACGCTGGTGAAGCGGCTCTCGAAGCTCAGAATGCAAAACAGGCCTTATCTGAGTTTCAGCAGGCTCTGGCGGCACAGCCAGAATCTCTCATGGCTTTGTCTGGTCTTGTGCGTGCTTTGATCATGAAGGGTGATACTGAAAGTGCCCGTGAGATTATTGATAATCTGGGAGAAGATAGGCAGGTCCAGCCTGAGATGAGAGATGCCCTTGCTGCTGTTCAGTTGGCCGAACGGGCAGGGAAAACTGCATCTGAAATTCAACCGCTTCGATTGAAGCTGACTGCGCAGCCTGACGATCTGCAGGTGCATCAGGATTTGGCACTAGCGTTGTTTGCCAGTGGTGAAAATGAAGAAGCCATGGATATTCTCTTAGCTTCTATAAAACTCGATAACAGCTGGCAGGACGGAGCGGCAAAAACGCAGCTTTTTGAAATCTTCAATGCTCTCGGCCACACCCATGTAGATGTTGTGTCTGCTCGCAGGAAGTTATCTGCCTATTTGTTTTCCTAATTTCTGCTCTATATGTTAGTCGTGAAAGGATGAGAAGCGGCATTGTGCTGTTTCTAGCCAAATGCCATGTTCAGCGCAGCTAGTAAATTCAAGGGTAGACGTTATGGGCGCATCACGCGGTCCGTTTGAACCAGAATATTCAGAACTTCCAGGTCAGATACCTGTCTTTCCGTTGTCAGGTGCCTTGTTACTGCCTGGTGGGCGGCTGCCTTTGAATATTTTTGAGCCGCGTTATCTTTCTATGGTGCGTGATGTCATGGCACAGCCACATCGCCTAATAGGCATGATTCAAAGTCGTGATGACAGTGAAGATGAAAAGCTTTTTGATGTGGGATGCGCTGGCCGCATAAGCAGCTATTCTGAAACAGATGATGGACGTATGCTGATTACATTATCAGGCACATCACGTTTTCGTCTTCTGGACTGTGATGATGGGGCAGCTGGCTATCGATTAGCCAGTGTCTCCTGGTCTGAGTTCAAGTCTGACCTTGTTCCCTGCGAGACAGAAATTAGCCGTAAACATCTAATTGATGTGTTGCGATATTATTTTAAGCTAAAGGGCTTCACAGTTGATTGGGATCATATTCAGAATTGTGAGGATGAAAGACTAGTTTCTACTCTGTCCATGATTTGCCCGTTTGAAGTTCCTGAAAAACAGGCCCTTCTTGAAAGTGTGGATTTGACATCTCGGGCTGAGCTCTTAATTGCCATATTAGAAATGGCCAGCCATTCTGAACATGATGACCAAGGCGCAAAACACTAATTCAGCCCTACTTTCACTGCTGGTCTGCCCAGTCAGCCTGTCTGGTTTAATTTATGATAAAGGTCAGGCCGAGCTTGTCAGTTTACGAACTCGTTTGGCCTTTCCTATTAAGGATGGTGTGCCGATCATGATGACTGAGGCGGCCAGGCTAATGAGTGATGATGAAGTTAATAGGTTGCGGGCGGCGCTTGTGCAATTAGACAATGACACAGGTAAAAAATAAAGGGAAATGTGATAAAATGATGACATATGACCACCCACAAGTATGGCCTATTGAAATTAGATGCAATTCAGAGCGGAACAAGCTTAATATACGCTTTGAAAATGGCGATCAAGCCGAGCTCAGCGCTGAATTGTTAAGGGTTGAATCGCCATCTGCTGAAGTTCAGGGACATGGGCCTAGCCAAAAACAGACGCCGCGCGATAAACAGGATGTCACTATTACAAAAATAACAGCTGTTGGCAGTTATGCTGTGCGTCTGACGTTTAGTGATGGTCATGATACTGGTATTTTCAGTTGGGACTTGCTTCATGATTATGGTCAGCGAAAAGAACAGTTGATGGCTGATTATCAGAAGCGCGTGGGTTCACTTAGGTGAGCAGCTGTTTATTTGGTCACCTGCTGTCTGATCTTCTTAACTTTCCAGAAAGCAAGGGGGCTGAGGCCAACTTGCCACCCATAGCTAGATCAGACAAAAGCCGTTTAGCCGGCAGTTGACCTAAGACTGACATGCCTTTACAGGCCATCTGATAAAGTGGCCCGGGTTTTCGGGTCAGCAGCCTGTTAAGCCCCTGTGTTGCAAACGTCAAGGCCAATATTTCAAGTTTTCGTCTGGACCGATAAGCTGCAGCGACTGAGGCATGAGAGGGTGTGAGGCCACTGCAGGCGCCATTCTGCAAACAGTCCAGCAAAATAGCCACATCAGCTAAAGCCAGATTGAATCCCATGCCAGCTAATGGATGTAGAGCATGTCCTGCATCACCTGCAAGAATGAACCCCGGCTTACTAATGCGCGGACAAAAGTGTGGTTTTAGAGGCCAAGTCAAAAGGGTGGAAGCTTGAGTAAGTCTGCCTAAATAATTGCCAAAAGCGGCATTAAGCGTGTCTTCAAATGAATTTTTATCCTGCCTTGTTAGGGCCTCTGCTTCACTGTTTGGCAAAGACCAAACAATAGAAGCTGTTTTAGTACTGATTGGCATGAGAGCTAGTGGACCAGAAGGCAGAAAACGTTGATAAGCTATTGTTCCGATGGGCCGTTCTGTCTGCACAGATGTAACAAGGGCTGTTTCATTGCGGCTCTGGTCGATTACAGTAAATCCAGCCTGTTTGCGTAGAAGGCTGTTCGCGCCATCGCAGGCAATAACAAGATCGCAGCTCCAGCTTTTCCCTGTGCTGTCGAGCAGAAAATTTGGCTGGCCGATTGTCATCGTCTCTATCGATACAAGCTGTATTTTCTGTTTGGACAGCTGAATATTGGTTTCGGTCTTGCAGGCTGTTTTCAAATCCTGATTTGATACTACCCATGCCATGGGTGGGTCAGCTTGTTCCCAACATAAAGGCCAGCCTTTATTGTTGTCTGTGTCTTGCGGAGTGCCTGCAACGGCAATCTGTGTTATGGGGCAGGTAGGCTCTTGCAGACTGGTCCAGATGCCTAATGCGTCCAGCATCATCTTACCAGCGTGATGAATGGTGGTTGTGCGGGTGTCTTTGGTTTCTGCTTGGCTGTCTTGTGGACCTAAAAACCAAATGAAATCAAAGCCGGAATGCACAAGGCTCAGTGCTAGAACTTGTGTAGTTAACCCGCCACCTATTAGAGCAATTGGTGTATGCTGATATGTGCGTTCCTGTGTCATTTTACTGTTATTATCTATCCACCATTTTGGCCTCAGCGAAAGCTGTCTTAGCCACATCCAGAAGATTCCATCTTGAACCAACAAGAAAGGTGGAACACCCTGTTGCCCTTTTGCGCCAGTCAAAATGGTCTAATTTATACTTATAGCCAGTATCAATTAGATACGTGCCAATTCTGTGCAGAAAAACAGTAGCTGTCATCAAAATGCTCACTTTATACCAGAATAAGAACCACCATGTTGCTCAGTCTCCTTGACTGTATTAATGTGCGCAGAAGTCATCTTCTTTAACCTCTTCAGCCTTTGGTGAACAGTTAAATTTATGCTTAACCCTGATTTTTCAATTTTTAATGATAATATGTTCGCTCAGGTCAGGCAGATACTGAATGGTGTAACTGTTCATACCAATGAAGAGCTTATTGATGTGACTGTGGGTGAACCCAGAATGCCGCCACCAGACTGGCTTGTTGACCAGCTGATGGCTGAATCAAAAAACTGGCAAGCCTATCCAAAAGCTTTTGCTGATCAAGCTTTTTTGGATGATTTATATGTTTATTGCCAGAGCCGTTTTCCTGATATAGCTGGCCAGTTTGACATGGACGACCATGTTGTTCCTGTTCCGGGCACGCGCGAGCCGCTTCATCTTCTTGGCTATTGTGTGCGAGGGGCTAAACAGGACAGCATAGCCTTGGTCACGAATCCATTCTATCACGCCTGGCGGGCCGGTGCATTGATGGCTGGAGGAGAGATTGTCTACATAAATGCGGCTGCTGAAGATGATTTTTTGCCCAATTTAGCCAGTCTGGGCAAAGATGTTCTGGCCCGTTGTAACATTCTTTATTTATGCAGCCCGTCAAACCCGCATGGCAAAATTGCCTCTGCTGATTATATCGCCCATGCCCTTCAGCTTGCCCGCCAGTTTGATTTTCTTCTTGTTGTTGATGAATGTTATATTGATATCTGGCGCCAGACCTGTCCAGTAAGCGCGCTGGAAGTGGCAATAAAAATAGCTTCCGCTGGTCAGCTGCAGGAAGGTTCTGACCCCTTTTCCCATTTGATCGTTCTGAACTCACTTTCCAAACGGTCAAATGCAGCGGGTTTGCGGGTGGGATTTCTGTGTGGTGACCGATCTCTTATTTCAGCCTACAAGCAGATTGTGGCAAATGGGGCAGCGCTGGTGCAGACGCCGCTGCTCAGGGTCGCAGGCGCACTCTACCGGGATGATGAACATAATCAGTTAATCCGCCAGCATTACACCACTTCGTTTAATCTGCTGGCAGATCATCTGCCTGTTATCATTCCAGAAGGTGGCTTCTTCTTATGGTATGATGTGCCGGAAGCCTTTCAGGGCGATGATGTGGCCTGCGCCCTACATCTGTACGCTCATTGGGGGGTGAAGACTGTGCCGGGGTCAGTAATGGCACAGCAGACAGAAGCAGGAAATCCCGCGGCCGGATATCTTCGTCTCGCAATTGTTCATGATCATGATGTGATCAGCAAATTGGGGATACGGCTGGCTGGTTTTGAGAAAAGCCTATGAGTGATACTGAAGACAAACCGTCCCTAATGTCCGCTAGTCTGCGGTCTTTCCTCTGGCAACGGATTGTAGAATTACTGGGCTTTGCTATCTGCATGGTCTCGCTTTGTTTGCTGCTGGTTCTGATCACAGCTAACGAAAATGACCCCTCATTCAACACGGCTTCTGCACAAGAGATACAGAATTGGTTTGGTTCGGCAGGCGCACATGCATCTGCTGGACTGTATCAGATGTTTGGGTTACCTGCTTTTTGCTTTAGTTTGGCGCCCTTAATCTGGGGGTTGCGCCTCATCACGGACAAGCGTTTGCACAGGTGGAAATGGCGTCTGCCTGTGCTGTTCATCTCTGTCCTACTGCTCAGCATGGCTGCATGTAGTGTGTTTGATACTACGGTAACAGACCCGCGCGGCGGACTGGTGGGGCGCTACTTGGTTGCGGCTATGATACCTCTGTTAGCTGACATGAATTTGCCAGACAGCCTGTCAGTTCGCCAGTTTATCGGCAGCATATCAGCGATTCTTGGGACGGCTGCTTTTCTCTGGGCTTCTGCGCTATCACAACGGCACTGGACAGGGCTTGTTGTTGTGCCGCGCTTTTTGAGGATGATTAGCCAGCGCGTTAAAGATGGTCTGCGCCGTCGGGCAGAAAAAAAGGCAGAAGCCCAGCAGTTTAATCCAAAACCAAAACGGCAAAAGACAACATCAAAGGCAGATAAAAAAGCAAGACGGGAACCTGTTTTAATGCAGACCGGCCAATCAGAGGCAATAACAGATAAAGCTGCCGCTGCTTCTGCTGGAGCAGCGAAGAAAGTGCAGTCCAGTTTTAATTTTGAAGGTAATGACATATTTAAACTACCCCCTTTGAAATTGCTGAAGCCCCCTTCAAAAACAAAAGCAGGCGCGGCGCGGGATGTCCTGGAACAGAATGCTCAACAGCTGAAACAGGTGTTAAGTGATTTTCGGATTCAAGGTGAAATTGAGGATGTCCGTGACGGGCCTGTTGTAACTCGTTATGGGTTGAACCCTGCGCCGGGTACGAAATCACAACGGGTGATCGCTTTAGCTGATGATATTGCCCGGTCAATGGCTGCACTTGCAGTACGCGTGGCTGTAGTTCCGGGACAGAATGTAATTGGCATTGAATTGCCTAATCAGGATCGGGAAACCGTGTTATTGCGTCATATTTTTGATCATCCGGACTGGCTGGCGGATCAAGGAAATTTGCCGCTAGCGCTGGGCAAGGATATTGCTGGAGGCCCGATCATCGCTGATCTGGCCCGTATGCCCCACCTTCTGGTGGCTGGGACAACAGGTTCAGGAAAATCTGTTGGTATCAACGGTATGATTTTATCACTTCTTTATCGCTACACACCTGATGAATGCCGCTTGATCATGATTGACCCCAAAATGCTGGAACTGTCGGTTTATGACGGGATCCCACACCTTCTGACCCCTGTTGTGACGGATCCGTCAAAGGCGATTATGGCACTAAAGTGGGCTGTACGGGAAATGGAGAGCCGCTATCGGAATATGGCCAAAATGGGTGTTCGAAATATTGATGGCTACAATGAACGTCTTGCAGAAGCGCGAAGCAAAGGGGAAGTTATGACCCGGCGGGTGCAGACAGGTTTTGATTTGGAAACGGGCCGCCCTGTTTTTGAGGAAGATGTTTTTGATCTGGCTCCACTGCCATTTATTGTTGTGGTGATTGATGAAGTAGCCGATCTTATGATGGTAGCAGGTAAGGAAATTGAATCAGCGGTGCAACGTCTAGCACAGATGGCCAGAGCCGCGGGCATACATGTCATAATGGCTACGCAGCGGCCGTCTGTTGATGTGATCACAGGCACGATCAAAGCGAATTTTCCAACTCGTATTTCCTTTCAGGTGACCTCACGCATCGACAGCCGGACGATTTTAGGTGAACAAGGGGCTGAACAGCTTCTCGGGAGGGGTGATATGCTGTTTATGGAAGGTGGCGGGCGTGTTGTACGTATACATGGGCCTTTTGTTGATGACCGAGAGGTTGAAGAAGTTGCTAACTTCCTGCGCCAGCAGGGTGAGCCTGATTACAATGAGAGCGTAACTGAAGAAAATGAAACTGGCATTGTTGAGCAGTCTTCGGCAGGGTCACCCGGCCTGCAGCCGGCAACTGGGAACAGTCTGTATGATGAGGCGGTGGCCCTTGTCGTTAGAGAACAGAAGGCGTCAACCAGTTTTGTGCAGCGCCATTTAAAAATTGGTTATAACCGGGCAGCAACTTTGGTAGAGGAAATGGAATCGGCAGGTATCATCAGCGCAGCAAACCATGTAGGCAAGAGAGAGGTACTTATTCAAAATGAGGATATTTAGGATTTTATCTGTATCTCTGAAAATTGCGCTGGCAGCCGGTCTTATAAGTTTTGCTCTACCTGCCCAGCTGGTGGCACAGTCTGCCGATGAAACAAAGCTGATTGCCCGTGCTGAACAGGCTATCTCCGACCTGATAACATTGAAAGCGACGTTCATTCAAGTCTCCTCAGATGGCAGCCTGGGTGAAGGCCGTGTCTATTTCCGCCGCCCTCATCAATTGCGGCTTGATTATGAAAATCCGGCGACCCTGTCAATTGTGACCAGCCGAATCTGGGTTTATGTAGACGACAAGATTGATAAATTTGTCCAAGCCCTCCCAGTATCAGAAACCCCATTTTTTCCACTTTTATCAGAAACCATTAGTTTTCGATCACAGGATGTGAAAACCTCTGCCAATCTTGAGGATGGCATTGTATCCGTCCAGCTGGATAAAGAAACTGGTGAAGGGGCTGGCAGTCTGCTGCTTGAATTTGACGCCAGCTCCTGGCAACTTCGCCGTTGGGTGATCACAGATGCACTGGGTATAACAACAACCGTGACTTTGCAGAATCCTATCTATGGGGAAAAACTGGACAATCGTTTGTTCGGCGTGCCGTCATATTAGAATTAGAAAAAATATGACCTTTCCCTCAGGCCATGATCCTCTGGAAAGCTGCCCGGCTGACCTCATCAATCGGCACCGGCTTACGGCTGGCTTTATCCACCAGAACATGAACAAAATGACCAGCAGCGGCAGCTTGTGTTTCGCCCTCTTTGAAAAGGCCGGTCTCATAAGTCACTGATGAGGTGCCCAGACGGATGATACGCAGACCAACGGCCAGCTCGTCCGGGTAGGCCAGCTCAGCAAAATAAGAACAGCCTGTTTCCACCACAAGATAAACGCTCTCACCGTTGCGAAAATCTAACAGATTATGGTCCAGTAAAAAAATGTTTACCGCCGAGTCAAAGAGCTTGTAATGCACCGTATTATTCAAATGGCCATAGATATCATTATCATCCCATCGAGTGTTAGCCTGCCAGAAATGGGCAAAATCGATGAGGTTGGGGGGCTTTTTTCTGGACATATCAGTTCTCTTTTTTTTTTAGCCTGTTTAAGATTAGAATTATGAAAGCAGTAATGAGAACATGTTTAATATTGATAATAGCCCTAGTCTTGGTGTTGAGCATTTATTTTATTGTTCCTCACTTGAAACCAAAAAATGATGCTTTTGCGACTCAAACGCCCTCATCGAGTGTCTCACCTAGGTTAAAAGGCATTTTTAAAGGCATGGGTGATGGTTTTTCGAGATAGGCAAATAACAGTTTCAATTATTTTAACCGCATCTTTTCCTTTATTATTGTTTGCCTATGTGATCTGGGCAACAGATATTAATTAGGTCTTCTTAATTCGCTCAGTTGTATAATATTTGATAAAGAATCAAAAATAAAATCTGTTAAACTCATTTCTGTAAATTGTATTCAACTCTTGGGGTAAAACAAAAATATAGAAGTTCGGATCAGCTAGCTAAAAGATAATAATATTTCAGGTTTTCTCGGATCATTTGGTGCATCGAGTTTGTGAGGTAGGGACGTCTCCCTAGGTGAACTTGCACAATTTCGACTGAAAGTTAATTCAAGCACCAGAGGAATCCCGGAAGTTGTAACAGGTGAGCTGTTATTTGCATGCACATGTATTAGAGTTAAGCTAAGCTTTTTGATGAAATAATTAATTTTATCAAGATGCAAATCTACGTCGTGAAATTCGATGGCTAGACCACAAATTTTTTCTTGATTTTGAATAATTGCCTCTAA
>DEBO01000038.1:40701-44330 GCA_002348585.1 Alphaproteobacteria bacterium UBA2954
CTCAAAAACTTTTTCCATTGAAATGTGGATAGGTGGAAGATCTAAGCCAACAAATTTACCTATGAATATTCTTTTATCAGTGAAAAAGGTAGTAAACGAAAACGCTCTTCCTAAAAAATATAACGCCTTTAATAATTTGAAGGATGCTAGCCTTCGTCGTGCTTTTTTTAGCAATAGTTTCAATCCAGACGATGCATCAAAAGCCACGATAGGCACATCGTTAATCTTTGCAAAATTTTCCTCAAAGCTCCAGTCATCATATATTCCAAAAGACAATAGTTTGTCTGAAGCAGTTACGTCGGACTCTGATACTAGATATCCTCCATCATTTTTCCGCCCCAATCTTATGATGTCATCACAGAAATTAGGTTTCAAAGCACTTGATAGTAGAGCCTTCATATTAAGTTTCTCTTGAAAAAGTAAAAGAAAAGAAAAGAATAAAATCTCTCCGCGAAGTCGTTTTATTTGAAAATTAAGTTTTTAAACCAACTCACAAATTAGATTGAGATACTGGAAGCACTAGTTCCTTAATTTTATAGATTACAAAATAAAAGTAATAAGCAACAGAGTTTTTAAATTTGCTAATTTTTTCTTGGTTTGCAACAATTCCTTTTTCGCCATTCAATAGAGTCTCTTAAATTTTGAAATAACAAAATTGGCAGTCAATTAGTGGAAATTTTGCGGGAACTAGTTTTTAATGAAAATCGCAACTTGGAACATAAACTCAGTTAGACTGCGAATTAATCTAGTTATCAAGTTTTTGAAAGAACATGATATCGATGTGCTTTGTCTGCAAGAAACCAAGACACAGGATGAACAGTTTCCCGTTCAGGCATTAGCGGAGGCAGGCTGGCCTAATATCGCAATCCGTGGAGAAAAATCTTATAATGGGGTCGCTATTCTCTCGCGCTTGCCGTTGACTGATATCAGTCATCTAAATTGGACTGGCCGGACTGATTGCCGCCATATCAGCGGGGTTGTGAAGGGCCTGACACTGCATAATTTTTATATCCCGGCAGGCGGGGATGAACCTGATATTGATAAGAATCCAAAATTTAGTCACAAACTCAATTTCATCGCTGAGATGACTAAACATTTCTCACAGCAACAGCCTTCCCGCTCCATTCTGGTTGGCGATTTGAATATTGCGCCCTTGGCAGAGGATGTCTGGTCAACTCGCCAGCTACGCAACACGGTCTCTCATACGGCCATTGAGCGGAAAAATCTATTGGCCTTGGTTGAACAAGGCGGCTGGACAGATAGCGTGCGCGCTCATTTTGGCCCAAAAGAGGTTTTGTTTAGCTGGTGGTCATATCGAGCCAGAGATTGGGTGGCCAGCAACAGGGGCAGGCGCCTTGACCATATATGGGTTAGTAGGGATCTTGCCAGTAAGGTTGAGGCTGTTACAATTGAAAGCGCTATGCGTGGTGCAGAAAAACCATCTGACCATGTGCCTTTGACGATAACTTTGCAGTCGTAACGCTGCTATCTAAACTAAACTTTTGCTAGGCTGGGCAAAATGCCATAAAAGGCGTAAACTATCTATATAAATCAGCCGTCATATAGCAAATTTGCATGGACAAGACAGATGACCCTAGCAACTGATCTGCCCTTTTATAAAATGCATGGGTTGGGTAATGATTTTATTGTCCTAGACAGCCGCGATAACCAGCTCATGCCGGATGAACAGCAGATGCGTTGTCTGGCAGACCGGCATAAGGGGGTGGGTTGTGATCAGATTATGGTCATGCGGCCGTCTGACCAGGCAGGCACCATTCGGCTTGATATGTTTAATGCTGATGGCAGTCCGGCAGGGGCCTGTGGTAATGGTACACGCTGTGTGGCTCGGCTAGTTATGGATCAGGCAGGGTGTGATGACATTGGCATAGAGACAGTTGCTGGCTATCTGAAAAGCTGGCGGACAGATTCTAAAAGCGATGTCATCAGTGCCGATATGGGGCCGGTGTCATTGGACTGGCGGGATATTCCCACAAGCAGGGCTGTGGACACGCTAGCTGTTGACATGGGCTTTCCTGAATTAGGCGTTGCAACGCTGGTATCTATTGGCAATCCTCATGCTGTGTTCTTTGTTGAAAATGCAGATTCAGTCGATCTGCTTCATTGGGGACCACTGGCTGAGAAGCATGCCTTGTTTTCTAATCGGGCCAACATAGAATTTATAGAGGTCCTTGATCGTCAATCCATCCGCATGCGGGTGTGGGAACGAGGCGCCGGGGTGACACTGGCCTGTGGGTCAGGGGCCTGTGCGGCTGCTGTTGCATCTGCCTGCAGGGGGCTTACAGATAATGAGGTGACTTTGCGTCTTGATGGGGGTGCCTTGAACATTTTTTGGCGCAGGGACACAGATGGCCATGTAGTCATGACAGGCCCTACAACATATGTTGCTGAAGGCGTCATCTCTGCCAGTTTCTTTCATGATCCGGAAACTGTGGGCGTAGCATAAGTCTTATGGAGAGGGTTAGGTGAGCCATCAGAACAGACCTGATATTCGCACTTTTGGCTGCCGGATCAATATCTGGGAATCAGAGGTGATGCGCAATCAAGCCCAGGCAGCTGGCTTAAATGACGTGGTCGTGGTCAATACCTGTGCAGTAACAGCAGAAGCTGAAAAACAGGCCCGTCAAGAAATCCGCAAAATCAGGCGTTGGAAACCTGATGCTCGGATTATTGCGACGGGCTGTGCAGTGCAGATTGACCCGGACAGTTGGGCCAGCCTGCCCGAGGTAGATGGCATTATTGGCAATCAAGACAAGCTTACATCTACGCCCTGGACTGCACTAAGTCAGGCTATTGCTGGCGGCCAGCCTGCTGCGCTAACGGTCAGTTCTATCATGGAAGTAGAAAAGGTTGCCAGCCACATGTTGGAAGGGTTTGATGATCACACTAGGGGGTTTTTGCAGGTTCAGCAGGGCTGTGATCACAGATGTACCTTTTGCATAATTCCCTTCGGCCGGGGAAAATCCCGCTCCGTGCCATTTGACAGTGTCATTTCAGCAGTGCGCAAGATGGTATCAGCGGGCACACGTGAAATTGTGTTATCTGGGATTGACATCACTAGCTGGGGTCAGGACCTGCCGGAACGGCCCCGACTTGGGCAGCTGGTTCTTGCGATTTTGGACGATGTGCCTGAACTGCCCCGCCTGCGACTGTCTTCACTTGATCCGGCTGAATCTGACCATTATCTGATGACGGCGCTTGAGACACACGCACGGCTGATGCCGCATCTGCATCTGTCTGTTCAGCATGGTGATGATTTGATACTGAAGCGCATGAAACGCCGGCATCTGGCACGTGATGTTCTTCGATTTTGTGACGAAGCCCGCCGCCGCCGCCCCGATGTAGTGTTCGGAGCTGATCTGATTGCCGGTTTCCCAACGGAAACAGAAGCAGCGCATGAAAGCAGTTTGAATTTGATTACAGAAGCTGGTCTGACACATTTGCATATCTTTGGCTATTCTGCCCGCAAAGGCACACCGGCTGCTCTTATGCCACAACTTGACCGTTCTTTAGTCAAAAAGCGTGTTTCCGCCCTGCGTCAATCCGGGGATGAACAGCTTGCGAGGTACCTTGAACGGCGCGTAGGTACAGCAGATATGCTGCTTTTGGAA
>DEBO01000122.1:0-877 GCA_002348585.1 Alphaproteobacteria bacterium UBA2954
ATGCCAGCTTCCCCATAACAAAGTGGTTAAGCTGGCAAACCCGCCCATCAGCCCTAACCAAATGATCATATCGCGAAGGGGGCGGGCATCCTCACGCCTCATCAATGGCCGCAGTTCTGCAGGGTCAACCTGTAGCTTTACCCATCTCTTATTTTGTCCAGCCATCTGGGTGATTTTTGTCATAACATAAGCTTACATTATTGTCCGTGCGCCCATCAGCACCTCAAAAAGCATCACTCTATCCATATTTTTGTTGCAAGTAAAAAAAGACAATTTTCCAAAGGCAGAAAAAAAATTTCTTTAATCATCCTGATGACTTGCCAAGGGTCTTAGAACACGGTTTACTAATCCCCTAAATGGAATTGTGTATACCAAAATTTCCAAGGGAGGAACTATACATGAAAACGACTAAACTATTAGCGGCCGTCGGTTCTAGTGTTGCTATCATGGCAGGCGCTATGATGATGACTGCAACACCAGCGATTTCAGATGGTCACGGGTCTATTGAAGTTATCACCCATGCTGGTGCAGGTGGTGGTACAGACGTGAACGCCAGAATGATGATGATTCGCACCCGTCGTGCCCTGAAGCAGGACATGGTTGTTGTGAATAAGCGTGGTGGCGGTGGTGCTGCAGCGATGAATTATTTCAAGACGCGTCCAGCAGATGGCAACACAATCCTGATGTTTACTGTTGGTCATGCGATTTCAATGGCTGCTGGCAAGACAAAGCTAACTCTTGACGAGATGGCTCCACTTGGTCGTGGCACGAATGATCCTCAAATTCTGATGGTGAATTGTAAGAAGACCAAATACAAGACTCCAGAAGAGTTTGTTGCCGGTGTAAAAGCAGGGGATAAGCTGACTTATGGTGGAAC
>DEBO01000122.1:1220-3979 GCA_002348585.1 Alphaproteobacteria bacterium UBA2954
CAGTCAGGAACAATAGATCATATCACAGTGTATCTTTGGGCAAAGATGATGGGTCAGCCAATGCCAAATTATGTTCCATTTGGCGGCGGTGCTGAGCTGGCTACACAGCTAGTTGCTGGTGCAGTGGACGTCGGTACGCTAAATCTGTCTGAAGCATTGTCACAAGTTGAAGCTGGTGATGTATGTCCGATGGTAATCCTTGACAGAAATTCAATGGCGCCGATCCCAAAGGCAAAGACCTCGGTTGAGATGGGCATTGATCTTGAACTCGCTACTGTTCGCGGTTATGCAACACACGCGGGTGTTGATAAGGCACGCCGTGATGAACTCGAAGCCGGTATGATGAAGGCAATGAAACATTCACTCTATCAGGCTTATCTGATGAACTCTGGCCTCAATGAGACATCACCTATGGGTGCTGCGGAATGGGGCAAGCAGATGAAGATGATGGTGAATGAATTTGGTCCAGCCCTTAAAGAAATGGGCTTGGTGAAGTAATCATCACCTGATCAACTATGCGCGCTCCCGTGTTAATTTGCGGGGGCGCCTTTTTCAAGGGGGAAAGACAGGCCATGGTGAAACAGCAAATCGTTCCAATTGTGCTGACGATTGTTTCTATTGTGATTATTTATCTGGCCCTGCAGCTGGACTTGTCGCCTCCGATGATCGTCGGCGACAGTATGCAGCCCCGCGCATTTCCTATATTCTTAATGGTTCTTAACTTGCTTTTGATAGCGATTCTTGCGTATCAGATTTTTAAAACTCCACCAAAACAGAATGAGCCTATCAATCGTGTGACCTGGCTGTCCATGGTTCTAATGGTTCTATTTTATGGACTGACGGTATCCACAGATATGTTTATTGCAATTACTGTGGTGATGTTTCTGCTGTCATTAGCTTGGGGTGAACGGCGACCGCTCATTGCTGCAGCAAACGCGATTCTGACACCTTTTCTTATTTTTCTTTTATTTGATAATGTTCTGCGCATTAGGTTCCCACGCGGGATTCTTATGAATTGGTATTACGGATAAGGAGACAAACTGATGTATGAGGCATTATCTGCTCTAGGCTCAGTAGTCTTAGATCCCTATTTACTGTTTCTCATTTTTGCGACAACCATAATTGGTATTGTTATTGGGGTGTTGCCCGGGCTTGGAGCTACTACAGGGGCAGCATTGCTGCTGCCTTTCACGCTGACGATGGACCCAGTGCATGCAATTGCTGTATTGGCCACAATTTATGTATCTGCGACCTTTGCAGGTTCAATCACAGCGATCCTAATCAACACGCCGGGTACATCAGCTGCCGCCGCAACTACTTTTGATGGATTTCCGTTGGCACAACGTGGCGAAGCTGGACGAGCTTTAGGAATTGCTGTTATCGCTTCGACCTTTGGCGGTATTGTTTCTGTCGTTGTTCTGTGTTTTGCAGCCCCTTTGTTGGCTCGCGTGGCTTATGAATTTCGTCCACCAGAATATTTTGCCCTGACAGTTTTTGGTCTCTCAATGTTGGCTAGTATTAGTTCCGGCGGCGCTGTAAAAAATCTTATTGGCGGTGTATTCGGGGTCTGGCTGTCAACCATCGGGGCCGAACGTGTGACTGCGATTGAGCGGTTCATGTTTGGGAACTATGAATTATATGAAGGGCTTTCTTTTGTGCCGGTCATGATTGGCCTTTTCGCGATGTCTGAACTTTTAGTGCAATCAAAAATGGCCAATCAGGCTGCTGAGTATATAAAAATGAAAGCTGTCCAACTGCCAAGTCGGGCGGACTATAAGAAGATCTGGAAAACGGTCGTTCGCTCATCAGGCATCGGTACCTTTATTGGAATCTTACCTGCCGAGGGGGCGACTGTTGCATCTATGATTGGCTATTCAGAAGCAAAAAGATGGTCTAAAAATAAAGAGGAATTTGGTAAAGGGTCTATCGAGGGGATAGCAGGCGCTGAATCGGCCAATAATGCGGCAACAGGCGGGGCGATGGTGCCAACCATGGTTTTGGGCATCCCTGGCAGTGGGACTACAGCGATTATTTTGGTTGGTTTAATGGTGCATGGTCTTCGCCCTGGCCCCTATCTGTTCAATGAACAGGTAACGGCTGTGTACCAAATTTTTGGGTCAATGTTTGTTGCGAATATAATGTTTTTATTAATGGGTCTATATGCTGCTAAAATTTTTGCTCGTATCTCACTAGTTCCATCGGCAATTTTATGGCCGATTGTATTCGCCTTATCTGTGATTGGTGCTTATGCGTTAAATTCCTCCATGCTTGATATTTGGATTGTACTGATATTTGGTGTGATTGGTTTTCTTGCTCGCCGTTTTGGGTTTGCTGTTGCGCCTATTGCGGTTGGCCTTATTCTGGGCAAAATGGTTGAGGTGAATTTGCAGAATTCACTTAAGATTTTCAATGGGGAATGGTGGCAGATTTTTACTCAGCCTTTAGCGGTATTCTTTCTGCTCTTGGCCTTTCTAGGGTTGTGCGGGCCCCAGTTGTTCAGGTTAGTCACACGGGGGTCATTTGATGCTAACGATGGGCAAAGCAATTAAGGGTTAATTGATTTCGAAGTGGGGCAGGGCAGCTTGGTTAAGATCAAAACCCAATCCTGGCGTCTCTGTCATTGTCAGCCAGCCCTGTTCGGGTTCCGGCAGACCGATATAGATATGTTTGCAGACCTCAACTGAGCTGTAGTGATATTCAACTAGGCCGCCATTGGACAGGCCTGCCTGCAGATGCTGGTTGAAAAAGGGCCATGCCCC
>DEBO01000122.1:4361-4926 GCA_002348585.1 Alphaproteobacteria bacterium UBA2954
CATTGGGTAAAGCCACCTGTGATTGCTACATTCGGCTGAATAATGTCAACAGCACCGGCAATCATCATGTCCCTGAACCGGTAAGCCTGTCCCTCATTCTGGCCGCAGGCCAGCCTGATTGTGGTCTGAGAACGCAGCTCAGCCATCTGGCGGATATCATTTTGTGTGACGGGTTCTTCGAAAAATTCAATGTCAAAGGGCTCAATCATTTGACAAAGCTGTCGTGCATGATAAAGGTCAAGGCTGCAATTTGCGTCAATAAACAGCTCAGCCCCGCGCCCGACAGCTTTGCGGACTATCTCTACTCGCTTGGCATCATCCATAATGACATCAGTCAGCAGGCGCGGCTCATCACGTCGTGACAAAGCTTGATTGCCAACAGTCATTTTCAGTCTGCTGAAGCCCTTGGCCTGCCATCTGGCGGCGGCTTCTGCTAATTCTTCGGCTTGGTAAAATCCAAAGCCAAATGTTGCATAAACAGGGCATTTATTGCGCGCTCCACCTAACAAACGCCAAATTGGCTGGCCAAAGGCCTTTCCCTTGATATCCCATAGGGCGATATCAA
>DEBO01000168.1 GCA_002348585.1 Alphaproteobacteria bacterium UBA2954
ACTAGCTTTGACCGGTTGCCTTTTGCTAGCATAACAAGCGAGCCTCCTGCTTTCTGAAAGCGGTCAACATATGCGTCCATACGCCCGGCTGTTGTTGGGCCAAAAGAGCCAGAGGCCATGCCATTTGGTGTTTTCGCTGGGCCAGCATAATAGACAGGGTGGTTTTTAATGTAATCTGGCAGCGTTCCTGTAGTCTCAAGCCGCTCAAGCAGCTTGGCATGTGCAATATCACGGGCGACAATCATTGGCCCGGAAAGCTTCACACGTGTCTTAACAGGATGTTTTGTTAATTCTGCCTGAATTTCTGACATGGGCTTGGTTAGGTCGATGCTGATGGCGTTTTCATCCTTTGCATCACTTAAATCAGGCAGATATTGTGCTGGGTCGGTTTCAAGTTGTTCCAAAAACAAACCATTTTTTGTGATTTTGGCTCTGATTTGGCGATCTGCTGAGCAGGATACTCCAATACCTATGGGACAGCTAGCACCATGACGGGGCAGACGGATTACACGTACATCATGACAGTAATATTTTCCCCCGAACTGTGCCCCGATGCCAAGCTCGCGCGTCATTTTTAGAATTTCATCTTCCCAGTCTGCATCGCGCCAGCCATGGCCAGTCATAGATCCAGATTTTGGTAACGTATCTAGATCGCGTATCGAGGCTTTTTTCACAACTTTCAGATTATATTCTGCAGATGACCCTCCAATTACAACTGCAAGATGATAAGGCGGGCAAGCTGCCGTGCCGAGGCTGACAATGGCTTCTTTTAAGAAATCTTTTAGTCCCTCTGGGGTCAGAACAGCCTTTGTTTTCTGGTACAAAAATGTCTTATTGGCTGACCCGCCACCTTTCTGAATAAAGGTGAATTTATATTCATCACCCGCACCAGCCGAGATATCAATTTGTGCAGGCAGATTGTTGGCTGTGTTCTTCTCTTCAAACATGCTTAATGGTGCCAATTGAGAAAAACGCAGATTATGAGACTGATAAGTGTTGTAGATGCCGCGTGATAGGGCCTCACCATCTGTGCCACCGGTTAGTACACACTCACCGCGCTCACCATTTATCAAAGCTGTCCCCGTGTCCTGGCACATAGGCAGGACACGATCTGCAGAAATCACTGCATTTTTTAGCATTTCAAGTGCAACAAACCGGTCATTCTGAGTTGCTTCCGAATCATCAAGAATGGCGCGCAACTGTGCCAGATGTCCGGGCCGAAGCAAGTGTGATACATCAGCCATCGCCTGTTCAGCCAAAAATGTCAGCCCTGCAGGTTCGACCTCGATGAATGTTCTGCCACCAATTTCTGTTGATTTGACATAGTCAGTTGAAATGCACCTGTATGGGGTATCATCTTTTCCCGTCGGAAGAGGTGGGCTGTATTTAAACTCAGACATTGTTTAGCTCTAATAGTTTCAAAATTAACTGTCTAAAGTTGCTCAACAGGCCTGACAATGAAAAACTAGATAACGCAGATTATGATTTTGGGGCAGGGTCTTTTCGAAAACGATCAAGTGACAAAATCTCTGCAGTATCTGTTTCATCGCTTTCGGTGTCCTTCTCTTCCCTTGCTTCATTTGGCCCAAAAGTGGAGGAACTGGTTAGCGCATTTTTGACCTCCTGTTCGGTTTGTTTCTGATCCAGAGCCTCAAGTTTTTTCTGATCCCCTTGCATGACTTCACGCAAAATCACAGGCTGATCGCTGTTTTCACTATCTAACTGTTTTTGGGGCTCATCAGGATTACTGAACTGAAGGCCAAACCCAACGGAGGGGTCAGTAAAGTGAGTTACGGCTGAAAAGGGGATAACGAGTTGGTACTGGACACCAGAAAAAGAAAGACCAACAGAAAATTGGTTCTCCTCAACGGTTAGGTCCCAGAATTGGTGTTGCAGGACAATAGTCATTTCCTGCGGGTTACCTTCTTTCAGAGTATCATCTAACTGAACCCCATCTGCTTGTGTGCGGAAAGTAATGTAGAAGTGGGATTCCCCTAGCAGCCCATATTCCTGAACAATCGCCAGCGCGCCGCGCACAACGGTTCTCAAAGAATCTTCAACAAGAAGTTCATAATTAATTGAGCTGGTCTGTTCCGAATCGCTCATCTGCTTAAATCCATTCTTCTCATCCGGCCTGATGGCTAAGGACAATTAATACTAGCGGGACCGCTTCTGTTGCCAGGTGCAGCCCCAAACCCCGCCTGACAGAGCTCAATCCGTCAGGACTTTAAAGTGGTTACGCCTGCCGCATTAAGCAGCGATAGCAACCGGAGCAGTGTTGTCGTTTGCAACTACTACATGGCCCGATAACGGCGGGTACCATACCGAACGAAAATAATGCCTTTACCACATGCGTCGATCCTATTTCGCCCCCAAATTCCTGTTGCCCCTCGTGACAGAAGGTAGATTGGTGGAGGCGCCGGGTACCGCCCCCGGGTCCGCCCTGCTTATTTCACATTATGTTTATCGTTATAGCCAGCCGAAGCTGGCCCTATCATTATAACAGGTTAACAGGTAAGAATGAAAGTTTTTTGCCGCTTTTCACTGTTTTTTAACAAACAGGTTTATGACAAGCCTGGAAACTCTATCCTTGCTTTGCTAGGTTATTCTGGCAGATTCATCTTTAGGCAAAACAGAGAAGCCAATGCAGCAGTATCTTGATCTTCTACGCCACGTTAAGGACAACGGAACAGTTCGTCCAGACCGAACAGGTACGGGCACAAAATCTGTGTTTGGCTGGCAAATGCGCTTTGATCTTGCTAATGGTTTTCCTTTGTTGACAACAAAGAAGCTTCATACGCGATCAATTAT
>DEBO01000108.1:0-4684 GCA_002348585.1 Alphaproteobacteria bacterium UBA2954
CATCCATTTCCCGCGCCCCGTAAGCACAAGCCCAGGCGCACAACCCGCAGCCAATGCAGGCATCTTCATTTACCAGCACTATTCCATCCTCTGACCGCTTATAGCTGGCCCCTGTCGGACACACAGTTACACAGGGTGCATCATCACAATGCAAGCAGGATTTGGGAAAATGTACAATGCGGGCATCTTGTGGTGCAGGCTGACCGTCATCATCAAAAGGCACAGCCTCAAAAGAATGGATTCTGTTCAGCCAAGTGCCCGCCGGGTCAGCGCCAAACGGTTCTTGATCAGACAGAGAGTTGCCATAGCCGCCTGTATTCCATTCTTTACAGTTTACAGCACAGGCATGACAGCCGACACAGATATCAAGATCGATTACCAGCCCCAGCTTTTTTGTTGGTTCTATCGGCAGCATGGTCATGATGACCACTCCTGTCCATAGCGCAGCGCCCCGTCTGCAATGTCAGAGGCCTTTTGCGGGCCTTCCTGTGTTCCGGTGACAGGTTCTGTTACTCCTTCACCTGCCTCTGCTTTTTCAATATTAACACGCAAATCATACCAGGCAGCCTGTCCTGTTATCGGATCAGAATTTGACATCCGCAACCCATCCTCACTGCCGGGCAACAATTCATGGATCAGATGGTTAAGCAAAAACCCTTTCTTAGCTTCCGGCGCATCTGCTGACAAAGCCCATGCCCCGCGCCGTTTCCCTATGGCATTCCATGTCCATAAGGTACGCGAATTCACTGCTTCCATGCGTTTGACCTGAACCTTGATCCGCCCATGATGTGAGGAGACCCAAGCCCAGTCCCCATCAATCAAGCCAACCTCATCACATATTGGGCCCGGAACATAAAGCGGGTTATGGGTATGGATTTGTCGTAGCCACGCATTCTGCGAACCCCAAGAATGATACATGGCAGCTGGTCGCTGCGTGATCGCATGATAAGGATAAACTGCCTCTGCCTTTTGGCACAGCGCTGCCCCTTCATAAGGAGCATACCATGCTGGCAGAGGCGTGAAATGCGCCTTTATCCTATCCTTTACATGATCAGGGGCTTTATGCGCACCTTTACCTTCTGCAGCCAGCTGGAATTTCGCCAGCGGCTCCAGCCAGAGCTGAAAGGTCACGGGCTGCGGGGCATCAAAGAACCCCTTCTCGACCGCCCAGTCCTGATAAGCAGTATTGGCATGTTTGTAAAATTTCGCCTCTTCCGGAATTTCTTCCATCCAGAAACCACCATTTTCAATATAACGGTCAATCTGATCCGGGTTAGGCTCACCGCGCCCGGACTGATCGCCCTTCTCGCCGCGGAACCCAGCCAGAGGGCCTATGCCAGGTTTACGCTGATGATTGATCATATAATCCGCATAATCAGCAAATTTGGCACTGCCATCTTCATTGGTCATGCCTGGCAGGCCAAGACGCGCACCAAGATCGAGCAGGACAGACTGAAAGCCGCGGACATCACGATCAGGCTGGACCACAGGCCAGCGTATACTGTCTGCCACTGCGTCTGTCTCGCAAATCGGCCTGTCCAGAAGCGAGATACAGTCATGCCGCTCAAGATAGGTTGTGTCAGGCAGGATCAGATCTGCAAACGCCACCATTTCTGATGAATAGGCATCCGAATAGATAATTTTTGGAATGACATAGTTACCTGTTTCATCTTTGGCCCGCAGCATCTCCATGACACCACCAGAATTCATAGATGAATTCCATGACATATTTGCCATGTACATAAATAGAACATCAACAGGATAAGGGTCGCCGGCATAAGCGTTTGAAATCACCATATGCATCAACCCATGTGCAGAAAACGGGGCATCCCAGCTGTAAGCCTTGTCAATCCGCAACGGATGACCAGCCTCATTAACCAGCAGATCCTCAGGGCCATGAATATATCCAAGAGGCGGGCCAGAGGCAGCCTCCCCTGCTTTGGTAATACGACCAGGGGCCGGATGCGCTGTCGATGGCTTTGGATAAGGCGGCTTAAACCGGAAGCCCCCGGGGCATTCAATTGAACCGAGCAGAATCTGCAGTAAATGAATGGCTCGACAGGTCTGAAATCCGTTAGAATGCGCTGAAATTCCTCGCATCGCATGCATAGATACAGGCCGGCCAATTATTTTATCATGAGTCTCGCCCTTGAAATCAGTCCAGGGTTGCTCAATCACAATCTCTTCATCAAAGGCGACGCGGGCTAGCTCAGCTGCAATTGCTTTAATCTGCGCAGCAGATACGCCTGTTGCCTCTGCGACAGCATCAGGGGCATAGGCTTTGTCCATGTATGTTTCCGCCATCTTCATGAAAACAGGAACAGCCTTGCGACCGTCTTTCAGTATAACATCACCTTGAAGGTCAGGCTTCAAACCCTTTTTATCATTTGCAGCGACTATTTTACTTTTCCGATCAATCACCTGAGGTGTGCCGTCCTTATCACGCAGGAACAGCCCATGCTCATCACTGTCCGGTGCATCAATTACCAGCCAGGACGCGTTTGTGTAGCGGATCAGATAATCCAGATCAATCTTACCAGCTGTGAACAGCTCGTGAATAAGAGCTAGAACAAAAAGACCGTCCGTTCCTGGCGTAATGCTGACCCATTCATCAGCGATAGCGTTATAGCCGGTGCGGACCGGGTTCACCGCAACTACTTTTGCACCTCTTTCTTTCAAGCGAGACAAGCCCATTTTAATCGGGTTGCTGTCATGATCCTCAGCCACACCAAAGATCATAAAAAGCCTGGTCCGCTCCCAGTCGGGCGAGCCAAACTCCCAAAAGGCGCCACCCATCGTATAAATTCCGGCTGCTGCCATGTTCACCGAACAGAAGCCTCCATGCGCAGCAAAATTATGGGTGCCAAACTGCTGCGCCCACCAGCCGGTCAATCCCTGTGACTGGTCACGACCTGTAAAAAAGGCAAGGCGAGCCGGATCAGTTTTCCGAATGGGACTCAGCCATTCTGTAGCAGTTTGCAAGGCCTCTTCCCAGCTGATCGATTCAAACCTGCCTTCACCACGTTCGCCCACTCGGCGCAGAGGTGTGGTCAGACGTGATGGGGCATAATGCTGCATTATGCCAGCACTACCTTTGGCACATAAGACACCCTGATTAACCGGATGGTCACGGTTGCCTTCAATATAACGGACCTGACCATCACGCAGATGTACATTGATACCACACCGGCAGGCACACATATAACATGTGGTCTTACGAACTTCATCAGACACTTTTGGCGAGGAGTCTACTTGGGGTTGTGACATGGAAAGCACCTGTGACGTAAGCTCAGAAGAAAACGGGCAAATGGCCTGTTAATAACGATGCAAAGATTAGAATTTCAAGGGCATAAGGTCAATTGATCATTTAGCAGATTGACCTACTATTTCGACGCGGATCGCAAGTTATCCGGGTGCCCTGTTCAGTTGGTATTCTGCGCAGATCTGGTTTCAGCCCGGATATTCATCCAGTTTGCGCCTAACACAACCAACGCCCCAGCAAAAACCTGCCATTCAAGACCCTCACTATACAACCAAACACCTACTATTGAGACCATGGGCAGGCGAAGAAATTCAAATGGAGTTACAACGGTTGCGGGGGCCAGTTGCAGTGCAGAAGTAATGCAAAAATGTGCGCATAATCCACAAACTCCAATAAGTGATAGCCAACCCCATTCTGTGCCCTGCGGCACATCAATCTGCCCGTCATATCCAGCCATGATGAACCCGAACATGGCCTGAAGAGCTACTAACCAGAAAAGTATACAGGTAATTGTTTCGGTGCGAGTAAGAAGCTTTGTTGTAATGGTTGCCCCAGCGAAACCGATTGCACACAAAGCAGCTGCAATCAACTCGGGTGGCAAATTGGTAAAATCAGGCCGTACCACAACAAGAATTCCAAAAAACCCGATAGCTGCAGCGAAAAAGCGGGTTAAGGTAAGCCTTTCAGACAAGATTAGAGGCGCAAATATAGCCACCCATAAAGGTGAAGAAAACTCAAACACGAACATCTGAGAAAGCGGAACATAAATCAATGCAAAAAACCAGAGATTCTGCCCAGCGAAGTGAAACAAGTTCCGGACTAAATGCAGCCCTAAGCGTTGGGTTGAGAATTGCCGCCATGTACCAGCATAAAATGCAACGGCCAGTACAATCACAATGCCAATTAATGACCGGTAAGTCATAATTTCAAAAGTATCCAGCTTGTCAGCTAAAGACCGCCCTGAAATCGCCATCAGGGTGAAGGACAGCATTGCCCCAGTCATCCATATTCCCGCCCGTAACGGGGCGGACAGCACTAAAAACCCGTTCATGATACGCCGCCATCTGACAAGGACAGTACAGACCATGTAGATAAGAGCACCACAGCTAACAAACAGGCTGCCATCGCCAAATTAATCAGCTTTTGTGTGCGAGCAGGTAGGTTTAGCGCATTCAGCCTCACCCCGGCATGCAGCCAGAGCAGATGTAAGGGCAGCCAGATTGTATTCATAATCAAAAGCTTCACCCCTGTTTCCACAGCAAAGCTGTCCGGATAGAAAGCAAAGCTGGTAAACAAAGTTGTATTCACCGCATAGGCTTTGGGATTGATAAACTGCAACATGACCCCAGCCATGAAACCCGGCGCCGAGGTCTGAATGAAGGCAATTTTTGCTCCTGCAAGCGCAATTCGCAAGGCCAAATA
>DEBO01000108.1:5078-9011 GCA_002348585.1 Alphaproteobacteria bacterium UBA2954
AGAATAACCGCCGCCAGACCAGAAATCACCGCCAGACTGACCAAATTTGTGCCTGCACATAAGCCTGCCACATAAAACAGGCCCTGCCGCCAGCCATAGGCTGCACCAACTCCTGCGGTTGATAATACCCCAGGCCCAGGCGTGATGATCAGCAAAAATACAGCTAGTGCAAAAGCAAACATTAAATGAGGTAATCCTGATAAAAAAAAACAGGCAAAGGGCAAGACCTGCCCCTACTCGATTGTTACGACAAAAAGACCTGTGAAGTCCAAATCTTTGTCGCGACCTGCTGCCATCACCCAGGAAATTTACTGGCTTTTGTTCCGCCTAAAAGAAGCTCTTCCATGAATATCCGGACAAAGTCTTCCTGTTGGTGAGATAGGTTCCAACAAAGCTCAGCCGCGGATTCCAGCCATAGGACGCGGTCATCATCTAATTCGCATGTAAATATAACAGTCTTTGCAACTTGCCAGAAACTGTTATCACATGACAATAAGCGCGGCCCTTGTCCCGCAGAATTTTATTGCTGGGTTTGCGACGATGGTCTCCAGCCATCAACCGTCAGCCTTTACCATCAAAACTGAGATGACAATAATTTGCCTTAAAGCCTCGGTCACAAAACAAATATGTCAGGAGATATTCGCAGCATAATCAGCATCAAGTGGAGCGGGCGCCTTCGCCGTGAAGAGAATGTAAAGCTAATGGATCCCATGTGCGATTTAGTTGAGGCACACGGCATCAGTAAGCCGAAGGGCGAGATGTGGTCCGCGTGTCATCATATGAAGTTGAAAGATGCAGAGTAGCGTAGTCAACAATTGAAAAAGCCTGCCCTTCTCGCATTGTCTTTTGAAGGTAAGATTCAGCTGTACAGCTCATCGCTTTGCTAATTGCCTTTCACAATTTTCGCTCTTGTTGAATATTCTAATTACCCCTAACAAATCTTGCTAACTACAACACTTAGCTTTTCAGAGTTTTATAGGTTTTCTTATCCCTCACATTTCTTATTACGCATTATATTACTTATATGTACAGCCCTACTGTCGGCTGCTTGACTAGCCTGATTACTATTCATATAAGTGCCCAATATGGCTGGCCAGAACAAGATTGCCCTCGCGGTGTTTCCTCCAGTTACTCCTTTCACACCATCGGCCTCCCTTTTAAGCCTTTGTGTCTCCGCAAAGGCATTCTTTAATTGGCCACAATTTAATTCTTCATCGCCGGGCATTACTACATCTATTACTGTTGGCTTCGCACAAGCAACCAATAATACGGAGGTACTTGCGAGTTTAAGTCCTTTAATCATTCCCTAGTCTCTATAGCTTTGCTATTCGAAAACTTACAAATCCAGTATTAACAGATACGTAAAGACGCGCAATGGATCCTGCTAGATTTCAGCTTTATGAGGATGCATTTCTTGGGTTGTCTTGCGCATCTTGCGAGTGCCGTGCCACAATGATTACTCGCGCTATTTACTCACTCACATCTACTTCCAAATAAGCTTTGTCTCCTCAAAATTTTCAAAACAGTAATCATAAGTGTTAGAGTAAAAGCTGCGAACCTCTTCACGCAAATCAATGGAAATTTGGCTCTTTTTTGGAGATACATTGAAGTGCTTTTTTCGTTGCTCATAGTTGACAGGAACACCTAAAAATTTCGAGATTCTCTCCAATTCACCATCATCAAACATTGTCTCATAAAATCCAAAATATAGCTCTTCCTCTGAAAAAACGTCGCGCAAGCGCTTACAAATTAATTCGTAACGAGTTCTAACCTGAAATTGTTCTGTCGAATATTTTTGCTGTAAATATTGCTCCTCGTCATACTCTTTTTTTGAATTACGAATATCCATTCTTACTGCGCTCCAGCACCGCTCAACGGGATCCCGCATTATGAAAACACATCTTACCTTTACGCCCGTAGATTTAATTTTACCTTTTAGTTCACGAAAATTATCTTCCGTCAGCACAGAATAAGAAGGCGTAATATCGCCAGTTATGCAAGCACCTGAATTCAAGATAGAATTAAAATATCCCTCGTAAAAACCAGGTATATTTTGCATACAGTACCTTAAATAGTTTACTGTATTGAGTTTAGATAATTTTGTTTTGTGAATTTTGTAATTTTTAAATAATTGCGAATGTACCGCATCCCATATGTGATACTCTTTTGCAAAACCCATATGCGCGTTTGGATGACTTGAAATGTACGAATGCAGCCAAGAAGTAGCGGCTTTCTGCGCACCTACGCACAGCACAAAAGTTCTTTCATTCTCCATTTTCTCCGCACCTTGTTATGCCAGTCTGCCCCTCATTATGTGTTCGTCCAAACTATCCTCAGGTTTAGCTACTTGCTGTAAGCCCAACAACTCACTCTTTGCACATTCATACGCATCTTCATAAATCGTAAATTGAGTGCTACGTGTGACGTAACTTTTGCGCCCACCCATCTTCAAACGCAGATAACAATTTGCAACTCTTTACGTTTTAACGTTGTGCAGAGCAATTCCAAGGTTGCATTTAAAAAGCACAAATGCACATTCAAATCGCTCACTTTTGTCTTCAAAAACGCCAGAAGCACACTCGAATAGTAGTCTTAAAAGCATCGTTGATCAAAATTCGCTTAATCTTAACGGCAACACATACTGCCTCTACAACATGCAAAGGGGAACCGCAATTCCTTGCAATTCCCTGATTTAATTTTTTATATATTATTTCGACGTTAGCGCTTTGAAAACTGGAAGCTCCGGCGAGCTTTTGCCTTGCCGTATTTTTTCCGTTCCACAACCCGGGGGTCACGGGTCATAAAGCCCCCAGCCTTCAAAGCCGGGCGCAGACCAGGTTCGAAATTGGTTAGCGCACGCGAAATGCCGTGGCGCACAGCCCCTGCCTGACCAGACAGACCGCCGCCAACAACAGTCGCAATGACATCAAATTCGCCTGTGCGTTCTGCTGTTTCAAACGGCTGCTGCAGAACCATCTGCAAGACAGGCCGCGCAAAATAGTTTGTGATATCCCGGCCATTTATGCTGAACTGGCCGGTGCCACGCTTGATCCAAACGCGAGCGATTGCGTTTTTACGCCGGCCCGTTGCATAAGCCCGGCCCTGCTTGTCAATCTTGGGTTCAGCTGGTGCAGATGTTTCTGACGGCGCTGCAGATGTTTCGCTCAGCGCACCTAGAGCAGCCATACCCTCGGCCTGAACTGCAGGGGCGGCGGTGTTTGTTTCTGAAGCTACAGTTGCTTCTACTGACCCAGCATCTTCTGCTGTTTGTGTCTCTTCAGCCATCATCCAGCTCCTATCTCTTATTCTTTGGGTTCATAGCTGCCACATCCAGCACTTCTGGCTGCTGGGCCTCATGTGGATGCTCCGCGCCGGCATAAATATGTAGATGAGTCATCACCTTGCGGCCCAGAGGGCCGCGCGGAATCATCCGTTCAACAGCCTTCGAAAGCACACGTTCTGGGAAACGACCATCAAGGATCTTATCTGCGGTGCGTTCTTTGATGCCGCCGGGATAACCAGTATGCCAATAATAGGTTTTGGCGGTGCGCTTGCCGCCTGTCAGTTTGACTTTCTCGGCATTAATGACGATCACATGATCACCGCAATCCATATTCGGTGTATAGTTCGGCTTGTGCTTGCCGCGCAAGCGCATCGCCAGCACAGAAGCCAAGCGGCCTAGAACAACATCCTCTGCATCGACAAGAATCCATTTCTTTTCGATATCCTTCGGTGTTGCCACATAGGTACGTTGTAAGGGCATGTTTCTCTCACATTAGTTACATAATGAAACCTAAACAAGCACATGGCCTGTCCGATCAACGATCTGATCTAGATTGTAAGCCGGAGTAATAAGCTTCTTTTTGGACAGCGTCAAGCTAAAAATTTCATAAAATATTAAAAAAATTCAATAAAAACAACTTGATAAGTAAA
>DEBO01000137.1:0-287 GCA_002348585.1 Alphaproteobacteria bacterium UBA2954
TCTTTGTCCGATGCTGTGTCAGACAGAGTAAATACAGAAATGCCCCTAGCGGCTCTGCGCGGGGCTGAGTCAGCGTGAAGCGAGATGAAGATATCTGCTCCCATTTCACGAGCAATTTCAATTCGCCGTCTGAGTTTGTAAAATTGGTCAGAAGACCGTATCAAACGCGATGAAACCTTGCCAGTTTTGCGCAAGTCAGACGCCAATTGTTGTGCTGCAGCAAGTGTAATTTCCTTTTCCTTTGTGCCTGCTAAACCAATTGCACCCGGATCTTTGCCCCCATGTCC
>DEBO01000137.1:619-14007 GCA_002348585.1 Alphaproteobacteria bacterium UBA2954
GCATCAATAGCAACAATCCATTTCCTGTCTGGTGCTGAGGGGCGGGGAACAGGGCTAGAAACTTTTGCATGCTGGCTCACTGGCTGCGGCAATGCAGAAGGCCTTGCAGCTATATCAACCGCCTGGGCTTGAGTTGACTTTACTACCGCCAAGCCATAAGTGAGCAATGATTTTTGGGCCAGTTTAAAACGTGTCAATCCTTTATCAATTAGGTCGACCACCAGACGGTGCCCGCCCACCTCAGGTGAGGGCAACACAAATACCCGTTCCGGGGAGGCTGGGGCATTCATTTCAACAACAATTCGTCCTATTCCTTCTCTAGGATAGCCAAACCGGTAAGCTGTAGCCGGGCCACTGGATAATTGTCCTGATGATTCAAGGCCAGGCACATTCCAGTTCAGACCAATGCTGTCAATAACAAGACGCCAAGGGTCATGTAGAAGAAGAAGCTTTGCGTCCAGAGGCTCATCTGTTTCGATCACCAGCCGCAGCGCTCGGCTGCCCTCAAAGTCTACCTCACCAATCCGCATCCCAATAATGTCATTATCGGCAGACCCCATTGTCTGCCCGGACCAGAGTCCTAAGAATGACAAGAAGACACAAAAAAATAATCGGGTAAAAAATTTAACTTTACTGCTCATAAAATGCTATTGGACTTCGATTTTCTGACGTCAGCCTAAAGCAAGCCTCTTTCGCTGACTAGTGACAAATTACCCATAAATAAAGTCAATTATTTTGCTTCCTAAATTGCTTTGAGCCCTAACTGACGCAAGCAGTCTGTTTTAAAATAATTTTGTTTTTCCAAAATTTACTGTATGATGAAGTCAGAATTTTGAACTTGGATTTGCGATAGCGGTTCTGGTGAGCGAAAGATCAATCACGACACCTATCAGAAGCTGGGCAAACCAATTACAAACGACCTCGCCAGAGACACAATGGTCTCAGTTTCCGCTTTTATATCAGGAGGCCTGGCAAAAATGAAACCGAGTCGATCACAGATGAACTGTATTACCCTTAAAAATAAATCTATCGGATTTGATAAATTCATTAATTATGGCCAGCAACTGCACTTAGTGTTCAGCTTTTCTGCGTTTGGGACATCTGTTGTTCACTTAACATTAGGGTCTGTATACCAGACACTTGAAAAAATCATGATCTGTTTGCTCTTTACACAGCAACAGGCAACAGAAAGCACCGTCAATGACCAAAAAAATGCTGATCGATGCACATCAGCCCGAAGAAACACGGGTTGTATTGCTCAACGGAAACAAGATCGAAGAGTTTGATTACGAGAATAACAGCCTAATCCAACTAAAAGGAAATGTTTACCTGGCCCGCGTTACCCGTGTTGAGCCATCCCTCCAAGCTGCTTTCGTAGAATATGGTGGCAACCGTCAGGGTTTTCTTGCATTAAGTGAGATACATCCAGATTATTACAGGATTCCTGTTGAGGACAGAGAGGCGTTAACTGCCCAAACTGATCCAGAGAACGAACAGGAATCTGTCTTGGAACAATCTGAAAACATCTCAGGAGATACCACTGCAAACAACTCACCTGAAGAGATCGGCGGTGATGATGAACATGACAGCCGGTCACAATCGCCTGAATCTGTAATTCGCCATTACAAAATTCAAGAAGTAATCACGCGCAAGCAGATTTTGCTTGTTCAGGTTGTCAAAGAAGAGCGTGGAAATAAAGGCGCAGCACTTACTACATATTTGTCCCTGGCAGGCAGATATTGCGTATTGATGCCAAACAGCAATAGGAGTGGCGGTGTTTCACGCAAAATCACTAATGTTGCTGACCGGAAAAGGCTAAAATTGGTTGTCAGCGACTTGGATATTCCAAAAGGCATGGCGGTGATTGTCAGAACAGCAGGTTCAAAACGCACCAAAACAGAAATCAAACGTGATTATGCCTACCTCTCCAAATTATGGAATGAAATACGCGAAAAAACACTGCAATCAGAGGCGCCGACGCTTATTCATGAGGAAGGATCGCTTGTGAAACGCGCCATCCGCGATATTTACACCAACGACATAGATGAAGTTCTCATTGAAGGTGAAGACAGCTATAAAGTTGCAAAGTCGCATATGAAAATGCTGATACCCAGTCATGCAAAACGGGTTTCAAAATATTACGGCTCAGAACACCTGTTCCAAAAATATGGGGTTGAACCACAGCTTGACACAATCCACCAAGGTGAAGTCACCTTAAAATCAGGCGGCTACCTAGTAATCAATCAAACAGAGGCTCTTGTGGCAATTGATGTGAACTCTGGCAAAGCTACACGCGAACGCAATATCGAAGAAACAGCGCTTAAGACGAATCTGGAGGCTGCAGAAGAAGTTAGCCGGCAGCTAAAGTTACGTGATCTATCTGGTCTTATTGTAATTGATTTTATTGATATGGAAGAAAACAGAAATAAGTCAGCGATTGAACGGAAACTCAAAGATTCACTGCGGTATGATCGGGCACGCATCCAAGTTGGATCTATCAGTCATTTTGGTCTTTTAGAGATGTCACGCCAGCGGATGCGCCCATCACTAGCCGAATCTGTTTCACAAACTTGTCCGCACTGTGCAGGGACCGGCCGGATCAGATCCATAAATTCGTCTGCTCTTAAAATTCTGCGTGTAATTGAAGAAGAGGCAGGCGCAAATTCTGGTCAGGATATGACAATCTATGTTCATCCAGATGTGGCCTTGTACATTCTTAACCAAAAGCGGGCGAGCCTTGCCAGCCTCGAGGCACAGTTCAAGGTTGCAGTTCTGATTGAGGCAGATGCTACTCTTATTCCTCCAGATTTTAGGCTAGGCAGTGACAACAGAGAACTCGCTTCCCAAGAAAATACAGGTGGACGAAACAGACAGAGGCACAATAATAAACAGGCGCGCAATCAAAATGATAAAGTCAGTCAGAAACCAGCACAGCTTGAGCCTGAACGCGAACACCCTGAAGATGACGAAGAGCAACCAAAGCGTAAACGCAGAGGGCGGCGAGGCGGCAGACGTCGAAAAAAGCGTGGTAATGAAGATAGTTTTGTAAACGCAGAACAAAGTGTTGGTGAGACACCCATCACTGAAGATAAACAGGTGGAACAGGCTGACACGTCTACCAATAATAATGCAATTGTTTCAGCCTCTCAGCCGTCAGGAAAGAAACCACGAAGACGTGCCAATCCTAAGGCTGTGAAGGCAGACAAAGCATCAGATATAACTAAAAGTGAACGTGAAGCTAATGCTGCTGGGCTAGTCGCCGATACAGCCGCGCCTGAGAAGGATAAAGACCACAAAAAGCAGGCCGCTAAAAAGAAAACTAAAGTAAAGAAAAAAATCAGCAGCGACACGTCCAAGAAGACCAGAGCTAAAGCGAAAAAGACGGCAACAAAAGCAAAGACAAAGGCACCAAAGTCGAAATCAACCAAATTTTCTCAGCCCTCTAAGGAGCAGAAAAATTTAACCGGCTCCGCAGACGCAAATCAAGAAAGAGGGGCAGCGAGCGATGAGGAAAAAAGCCAAAAAATCTCTGTGAAAATGACAGTTGTTAATATTGATGAAGCGCCAGCGGCAAAGACAAAGAAAAAGGGTTGGTGGTCACGTTAACTTCGAGTTCCTGTTCGTCTCTCACTCTTGCAGTGTAATATACCGTTTCAGGCCGCATTGATTTTCAGACTGGTAATGAAGCTGTTCACCCGCATAACGGCCTCATGCATATCTGCTGTACTGCCCGCAAAAGAGAGGCGTAAATAGCGATGTCCATCTAGAGGATCAAAATCGACACCTGGCGTTGTTGCAACACCCCGTTCAGCTAAGAGCCGCGCAGCAAAATCCGTCGAATTGTCGCTATACTGGCTAATATCGGCGAATAGATAAAAGGCACCCTGACAAGGCGCTGCGCCTTCTGTCAGCGAAATAGGCAAACCTCGGAGCAATATGTCCCTGTTTTGTGCATAACGCTGGACATGACTATCCAGCTCAGCCGAACAATCAAAAGCAGCGACTGCAGCCATCTGGTTGGGTGTTGGTGCAGAGATGAATAAATTCTGAGCTAATTTTTCAACGGGAGTCCGCAAATCATCAGGAATGATCATCCATCCTATCCGCCAACCAGTCATGGAAAAATATTTTGACAGGCTATTTATAATAATTGCGTTCTTCGTGTAATTCAGAGCTGTGT
Source organism: Alphaproteobacteria bacterium UBA2954 (assembly GCA_002348585.1). Taxonomy (GTDB): domain Bacteria; phylum Pseudomonadota; class Alphaproteobacteria; order Puniceispirillales; family Puniceispirillaceae; genus JADHLI01. The sequence goes on from DEBO01000137.1 coordinate 4,800, forward strand.
CACATCTGTGTTCGTAGGCTAAGCCATGATATATTTCATCTGAAATCAGACGCACCCCTTTACTGTCACACCAACTGCAGATATCCGCCAATTCAGAATTACTCAACACCGCTCCAGTAGGATTAGCTGGGCTGGCAATCATTAGGCCGTCTGGAAGCCTTTCCCATTTTTCCAATTCAGATAGGACAGGCTTCCAGCCTTGTTCCGCACCTGCGGCAACCAGAAGAGGTTCCAGGCCCATGGCCATCATTAGATTGCGATAAGCCGGGTAGCCAGGGTTTGGAATAGCAATTCGGTCACCTTCATCAAATGCAGACAAAAACGCAAGCGCAAAGGCAGTTGATGACCCTACCGTGACAGCTATATTTTCTGAATGCAGTCGGGCCCCATACCATTCGTCATAAAACCGGGAAATGCGATTCCGCAGAGCCAATTGCCCAAAAGCAACAGAGTAGCCGTGACTGCCAGTTTCACGCAAAGCAGCAGTCATCGCTTCATTTACCTTCTGCGGTGCTGCTGTAGACGGCTGACCGATTTCAAGATGAACAATATCAGCCCCTTGTGCTGCTAATTCAGTAGATTGGCGCATTATATCTAACGCCATAAAGGGCGGAAATTGTGACCGTTTTGATACCTTTAGTTTCTTTGTCATAACCTACCAACCCTTTTTCTGAACTGTAATTTAATCCAGCCCCATCTTTTTGATACAGGATTTTATCCCTGTAAATTTTAGTTCGGCTGCGCTAAAATATCGTGTAATGCAAAAAGCAGGCCTAGAAACACGTCCTTTAACGAAACACTTTATAAAGTAAGCAAACGCAAAAAAACACCGCGAATACCTTCTGTCAACCTGTATAAACGCAACAAATTATAGTTTTTTTAAATTTTTTGAGAATAAATTTTCATTTTGCAAAGGTAAGTTCATCATATGACAGTATTCTGTCGTAAATTTGCTTATTTTATGGCTTTCTTGCTGTTTTTTCAGTTGAATTCAGCATCTGCCGCAGGACTGGTCAGAGATACTGAAGTGGAAACAGTATTTCAGGATGCCGTTCAGCTGATGGCTGAAGAGGCCGGATTTCCGGATGGCATCCAAATTAGAATTATCGTTGACCCCTCTTACAATGCCTTTGTTGTTGGCGGAAAGACCATTTATATACATACTGGTTTATTGTTTTCTGCACGGTCAGCTGAAGAAATTCTAGGCGTTATTGCTCATGAAATTGGTCATTTGGCCTCTGGCCATGCACCGCTTCGCCAGGAAGCCTTAAATGATGCGAATTTGGCCACAGCTCTTGCAGCTATAGCATCAGTTGCTGTCGCTGCCACCGGCTCAGCAGAGGCCGCAGTGGGTGTCGCTATTGGTGGCACTGACAGGGCCAAAAGACAATACCTGTCTACTTCTCGCAAAGATGAATCCGTAGCGGACCAATGGGCCCTCAGGTTGCTAGACAAAGCTGGCATTTCAAGTTATGGCCTCACTGACTTTATGCGCCGTCAGGCCAGTCAGCGTATTTTGCCACACGGTCGACAGAGCGAATATTACACCTCTCACCCTGACGCAAAAGAAAGGCTGGCAACCTTTACCGAACACACCGACCAAATATTAGAAGAAAGAGCGTTAAGCCAATCAGAACATCAAAGTCTTGCGAGAGCTGTATTGAAGCTTGCCGCCTATACACAGCCACCGTCTCCCACAAAATATGCAGAATTCCAACTGAATTGGACTAGCTCATCATCCAACCCAGCCAAAATTGTACCTGAGAAGACAAGCCTCATCTATGCCAGAGCAATTGCTCTATTTAGGCGTGGCGCTCTGGATGAAGCAGATAAATTAATTTCAGAATTAGTTATTAAGAATAAGTCTGATGCTTGGCTAGCCGAATTTTCTGGTGATATTGATATGTCTGCTGGCCGGCCTTTTCAAGCGGCCACACATTACAGAAACGCCCTTCTGCTTCGTCCAGACAGCCCACAAATCAGCCTAAGCCTTGGTAGAGCTCTGATCGCGACAAATGACAAAACCCTGCTCGATGACGCTATTGAGGTGTTACTGACTGCAGAGAGAGGAGAGCCAAAATGGGGTTTTGTCAAACGCCAGTTAGCAATAGCTTATGGCAGAAACGGGCGGCTTGCTGACGCGGATGTTACATTGGCTGAAGAAGCCCTGTTAGCCAACGACAAGCCGCGCGCCACACAGATGGCAAGACGCGCCCTCTCAAGTAAATCAGCTCCCGACCACGTAAAAACAAAAGCAGAAGATATTCTTTTTCAGTTGAATATACCTGCCGCAGCAGACTGACGCCTGTCGCCTAATCTTTTTAAATTTATTACCTATCTATGACTAGAGAACAGGCTTCAAAAAAGGTAAAACAATACAAAGTATGGCATCAGACAAAAAGGATGCCTGAATAGTTTACGTTTAGGACGATGTATTTTATGCCCCGATTCATTTCACGGCTAACTGCCCAAATCATTTTCTTTTTTTGCTTTATCTCATCAGCACCAACAGCATTTGCTGATCTTTCTGACGCAGATAAGTCAGAAATCAAATCCATAATCAAAGAATTTATAAAAGAAAACCCTATAATCATCCGCGATGTATTAACACAGTTAGCAACAACAGAACAGGCGCAGCGAAAGCTCGCAGCCTTAGCTCTTGTGAAGAATGATGATGGAGATCCAAAAATTGGACCATCAGATGCTGCCATCACCATATATGAATTTTCTGATTATAATTGCGGGTATTGCAAAAGGATATTCAACGATTTGCAGGCTGTTCTGGCTGAGCAGACTGATGTCAGGTTAGTGGTAAAGGAATTCCCTATCCTTGCAGAAACATCTGTTCTGGCTGCAAAAGCTGCAATCGCCGCACATCGGCAAGGAAAATTTAGACAATTTCATATTTCGATGATGACCTGGCGTGGCAAAATTGATGGGGATGCAATAGACGCTGCAGTGCAAAAGGCAGGTCTTGACAAAAATAGGTTACGTAAAGACATGGAAGATGAGTTGACAGCAGCAACACTGAGCAAAACACGAGCCGCAGCAGCCGCACTTGAGGTCAGAGGCACACCAGCACTGATCATCGGAGAAACCATAATTCCCGGTGCCATCAACAAAAATGAAATTTTGGATTTGATAAATCAGACAAGGGCAGCTAAAAACTGAAGTTATTCAGTGAGAGCTTAAAAAGCCCGACTGATGCAAAATTTGTATTTAGGGCCAGTAAAATGAATGATATTCTTGTTATCAATGGACCGAATCTGAATATGTTCGGCATGCGAGAGCCTGAAATTTATGGTGCGGACACACTAGATGACTATGAAGCAAAAATAGATGCTTTGTGTTCAGAACTTGGAAAGACCTGCCGCTGTTTCCAATCAAATCATGAGGGAGAATTGGTCACAGTCATTCAAAATGCTGTGCGCGCTGGCACTGAGGACGCCGCCAAAGCGATTATAATTAATGCCGCTGCCTACACTCACACTTCAATAGCCCTGCGTGATGCCTTATCCCTGTTTTTAGGCCCAAAGATAGAAGTTCATGTTTCTAACGTGATGAAACGTGAGCAGTTTAGGCACCAAAGCTTCATTTCAGCAGTTTGTGATGGTATTATCGTCGGCTTAGGAGTGAACTCTTATCTGCTTGCCGTTCGCGCTGCAAATGACTTACTTGACCAATCCTAATTTTCAGACAATCAGAAAGAAGAGAGTATGACATCAAAATCAAAATCTTTCACCACCGAAACAAAGCTGGTGCGGGAACTAGCCATAATTTTTGATGAAAAAGACCTGACAGAACTCGAACTGGAAACAGATGATATATCAATCAGACTTGCACGAGGTCAGAAAGATCAACAGATTGTGACAATGCCACAACAGGCTGTTGGCCCTCACGCACAACACTCTGCACCTAGTGTAGTTTCAACACCAGATGCTATAAGCGAGACTAGCACAAACACAACATTTTCTGAGCTTTCTGCTCATGAAGGTGCAGTCCTGTCGCCAATGGTCGGCACTGTTTACCTAGCGCCCGAACCAGGCGCGGCAGATTTTATCAATGAAGGTGATGTTATAAAAAAGGGGCAGACTTTGTTTATCGTTGAAGCGATGAAAGTCATGAATCCGATTACCGCACCAACAGGTGGTAAAGTTAAAAAAATTCTTGTCGAAAATGCACAGCCAATAGAATTTGATCAGCCTCTTGCAATTATAGAATAGCCATGTTCAAAAAAATACTTATTGCCAACAGAGGCGATGTTGCATTGCGGGTTTTGCGTGCCTGCAAAGAAATGGGCATCCAGACAGTGATTGTCCATTCAACAGCCGATGCTGAGTCCATGCCGGTCAGGCTAGCAGATGAATCGGTTTGTATCGGCCCACCTGCTGCTGGACAATCATACCTGAACATACCCAATCTGGTCTCTGCTGCCGCTGTTACAGGCTGCGACGCCGTTCATCCGGGTGTAGGTTTTCTAGCAGAAAATGCTGATTTTGCATCAATAGTCCAAGCACATGGACTTGTTTTCATAGGGCCTGAGCCAGAACATATTCGCCAGATGGGGGATAAGGTTCAGGCTAAGATAACAGCAGCAAAAGCGGGGCTGCCTCTGGTCCCGGGTTCTCCTGGTGCTGTTAATACAATTGAAGAAGCACAAAAACTTGCTGTTGATATTGGTTTTCCTTTGCTGGTCAAAGCCGCCTCAGGTGGCGGTGGGCGCGGCATGAAGGTTGCGAATTCTGCAGATGAGTTATCTGGGGCCTTTTCCTCTGCCCGCTCAGAGGCAAAAGCAGCCTTTGGTGATGACACGGTTTATCTTGAACGGTACCTAGATAACCCGCGCCATATTGAAGTCCAAGTGATCGCTGATTCACATGGAAATGCCGTCCATTTGGGCGAACGTGAATGCTCTGTGCAACGACGCCATCAGAAGCTGTTTGAAGAAGCTCCATCACCAGCAATTACGCAGACTCAGCGCAAGAATATTGGCCAAATCGCTGCCAACGCCACACTTGAAATGGGATACCTTGGTGTAGGCACTATGGAATTCCTCTTTCAGGATGATGAATTTTTCTTCATCGAAATGAATACGCGACTTCAGGTCGAACACCCAATTACTGAAGCCATTACAGGCATTGACCTTGTGCGTGAACAAATCTGTATTGCCGCAGGACAAAGTCTGCCTTTCAAACAAGAAAATATTAAGTTTGAGGGTCATGCTATTGAATGTCGTATTAACGCTGAACATCCGGAAACCTTCGCGCCAACGCCTGGAATAGTAAATTTTTATCACCCTTCGGGAGGTGCCGGCATTCGCGTGGATACTGTGCTCTATTCCGGCTATCGAATTCCTCCTTATTATGACAGTCTTGTTGCAAAATTAATTGTGCATGGCCGTGACCGTCAACATGCACTTGCACGTCTCCGTCTTGCATTACAGGAATTTATCATAGAACCCATTCCAACAACCTTAGAGCTGCATAAACGCCTTATTGATGAGCCTGCTATTGTCTCAGGGGAATATTCGATCAAGTGGCTTGAAAAGGAATTTTTCACAGCTGTTGATTAGCGCAACAACTGAGGAGGATGAATGGCAGAGCGCTTCATCTATTCGCCAGAAACCATCATCAAGGCATACAGCATTGGTGTGTTTCCAATGGCTGAAGCACATGATTCTGAGGATATTTATTTTTATGAGCCGGATATGCGCGGCATCATTCCTGTCTGCCCCCCACATATCCCGAAAAAGCTATTAAAGCTCGCACGACATACACAGTGGACTGTAACACTGGACCGCGATTTTCGTGGGGTGATAGAGGGATGTGCGGAAATCCGGGAGGGGCGGCATGACAGTTGGATCAACCCAGAAATTAAGCGTCTTTATCTCAGCTTACATAAAATGGGGTTTGCACATTCTGTAGAAGTCTGGGATGCTCAGCAGCTCATTGGCGGCCTATATGGCATTCATCTTGGTGCGGCCTTTTTTGGGGAATCGATGTTTTCACGCGCTAGCAATGCCTCCAAACTGGCACTCGCACATTTAATGGCTAGGCTGTATCATGCTGGCTTTTCACTTCTTGATGCACAGTTCAGTAATGCGCATCTTCTACAATTCGGATTGGTTGAAATCCCCAAAGACCAGTTTCGCTCATTATTGAATGATGCCCTGCAAACGCATCGGAATTGGCCATTAACAGCAACCGCTAATGATGTCTTTATTCACTTGGCACAGGCCAGAAGGGTAACATCATAAACGGGATGTTCCAGTGAGGATACAGCAGGACTTGATGCAAACATCCACCCCGAAAAAACTGTAATTTTGTCAGACTCTTCATTATCCGCAAAACCAACATCCCGAATTTCCAGAAAAGCAGCAGCCTCGGGAGGGACTTCAGGTGGGGTAAAAGCGCAATGTTTCAGTTCAATTTCAAGTGTACCAAATTGAAAAGGCTGATTCAGCGTTACTGGAACTGTGGCAATCCGTGCTGTAATCTTGTCTAATGTCTGCACTAATGCCTGCTCAGACGACAACCAGCTATTGGCCTGTACACCGCTCACGAAAATGCTCATCACCATGCCGACAAACAGGCCGAACAACAAACAGACTATATTCATCCGCTCAACTGTCATTACCCTGAAAAACAATCTTGCCAAGCAGATCAGACAGGCTGACCGGGTCGCGCGTATCGTAAATAACCGTTCCCTCAGGCATGAGGCCATCATCAGCACCAGGTAGAAGTTCAAGAAAATTACCACCCAAAAGCGAGGCGGCAGTGATCCGTGCCGACGTATCTGACGGTAGTTTCACTGCATCCTTTATCCGCATATCTATGCGTGCAGCATAAGTAACTGGATCAAGAGACTGCCCAACAATCTGACCAACCTTTATACCGGACAGCCGCACTTCATCGCCAACCGACAGCCCGCCTGTTGTGCCAAACTCAGCATGGATCAGATAGCCGTTTGCTGATTTAATGTTAGAGGCCTGATACACCAGCATTGCAAAAATAGCGGCCCCGGTTAGAACGACCAGTCCCATCAGAGTTTCCAGTGTGCTTCGCTTCAACATTGCTACCTCTTTGTTGTCTAGCAGACTAACCGGATCTAAGGTGTCCAGGCCTCGTAATCTCCAGTTGCTTTGTTACGTCGCCCCCCTTTCAGCATATGTCCGGCTGGGCGGTAGGCATATTTAGTTCCGGTCAAATTTGGCAGGTGTTCCTGCTGCCAATCATGCACGGCGTAGCCTGTTTCGGGTGGCGGCTGCTGTTCCGTATAATGTAACCAGCCATGCCAGTCTGGTGGCACCTTACTTGCCTCAACGTGCCCTTTATACAATACGTATCTCCTTTTGCGCTGGCCACGTCTTGCTTTGCGTGTTTCAAAATACAGATTGCCAAATTCATCCTGACCGACTTTCTGCGCTGTCAGCCTAATCAACAACTTAGAAATTAAATGCATCTCTTGTCCGACCATTCCTGCTTCTTGAATTGCGCATTTCGTGTGCATAGGGACCCCATGCCACATTTTCGTAACATAATTTCAGGTTATAGTCTCGAGCAATGATTTTGACAACAAAAACCAGAAGGTGTTCCAATCCTTCATTTCTGGAAAAGTCAAGTTGGTTCGAAAAAAAAAAAAGACATAAAAAGTCAAAAAACGGCCGCAGGGTGATTGCATGCGCACCCCACATCATGTAGCTTAGGACTTCGTGGTATCTACATATTGTGTGTTAGGCTGGCAACAACGCTGCTTAACCTACGGTTTTTTTTGATTTTATGCATGATAATTAGAGGGCAAAGATGAAATTCGAAAGACGTTTCACAAAGGCAGGTCAGGGTACGTATGACCAAATACCATTCCGGTCAGCTTCATCTGAAATCCGCAATCCAGATGGGACTGTGGTCTTTTCAGCAGAAAACATTGAAGTGCCTCAACAATACAGTCAGGTCGCAACAGATATCCTAGCCCAGAAATATTTCCGTAAAGCCGGCGTGGCTGCCAAGCTGAAACGTGTTGAAGAAAATGACGTGCCCTCCTGGCTATGGCGCTCTGCTCCAGACACGAAGGCACTTGAAAAACTACCTAAAGAGGAACGTTTTGGCGGAGAGACCTCAGCCAAACAAGTCTTTAACCGTCTTGTTGGCACTTGGACATATTGGGCATGGAAAGCCAACTACTTCTCAAGCGAAGAAGATGCGAAAACTTATTATGACGAAATGAGCCACATGCTGGCCTGTCAGATGGCTGCCCCAAACTCACCACAATGGTTCAACACAGGTTTGCACTGGGCCTACGGTATTGATGGACCCAGCCAGGGCCATTTTTACGTAGACTATGTAACTGGCAAGATGGTGAAATCCAAATCATCTTATGAGCATCCGCAGCCCCACGCCTGCTTCATCCAGTCTGTCGGCGATGATCTGGTCAATGATGGAGGCATAATGGATCTGTGGGTCCGTGAAGCGCGGTTGTTCAAATATGGGTCAGGCACGGGTTCCAACTTTTCACGTTTGCGGGGGTCAGGGGAAAGCCTATCTGGAGGTGGTAAATCCTCCGGCCTGATGAGCTTTTTGAAAATTGGGGACCGTGCAGCAGGCGCGATTAAGTCAGGTGGCACTACGCGCCGGGCAGCCAAGATGGTCACGGTCGATATCGATCATCCTGATATAGAAGAATATATTGACTGGAAGGTTGTGGAAGAACAGAAAGTGGCTGCTTTAGTGGCTGGTTCAAAATTGGCCCAGAATCACATGTCAGAAGTGATGGCAGCATGTGTGAACGCAGCTGATTTAAATGACAAGGACAGGTATGACCCAAAGACTAATAAGGCTCTCAAACGGGCAATCCTGTCTGCACGTAAATCCAAGATCCCAGAAAATTATGTTCAGCGGGTAATTCAATTTGCACAGCAAGGCTTCACGGAAATTAGCTTCAAGACCTACGACACGGACTGGGACTCAGAAGCATATCTGACAGTCGCCGGGCAGAATTCAAATAACTCCGTAAGGGTGACCAACGCCTTTCTGAATGCAGTAGCTGATCACAGTGACTGGGAACTGATAAGGCGAACGGACGGCAAGGTTGCTGAAACCGTGAATGCCTCTGAGTTGTGGGACAAAATTGCACATGCAGCATGGGCTTGTGCAGATCCCGGCCTACAGTATGACACAACAATTAATGAATGGCACACCTGCCCTGCCGGGGG
>DEBO01000137.1:14421-23822 GCA_002348585.1 Alphaproteobacteria bacterium UBA2954
TAATGCAATTCCGGCATGATGACGGCAGCTTTGATATTGAAACGTTTGAGCATGCTGTCCGCTTGTGGACCTTAACTCTCGAAACATCAGTTCTGATGGCACAGTTCCCGTCACGGGAAATTGCGCAAGGATCGTATGATTACAGAACACTTGGTCTGGGTTTTGCCAATATCGGCGGCATGCTGATGGCAGCAGGATACTCATATGACAGTGATGAAGCGCGTGCCTTATGCGGTGCGATATCAGCTATCATGACAGGGCGGTCATACGCCACATCAGCAGAGCTGGCAGCAGAGGCTGGCCCGTTCCCGCTTTATCAGGACAATGCTGAGCATATGCTGCGGGTAATGCGTAATCACCGTCGTGCTGCCTATGGAGAGGCAGGAGGTTATGAGGATTTAACTACATTGCCCATCCCACTGGATCACGCCCGCTGCCCGGATAAGAAGATGATAAAACATGCAAAAGCAGCATGGGATGATGCATTGAAACTTGGCGAAAAGCATGGCTACCGTAACGCACAATCTACCGTCATTGCGCCAACCGGCACAATCGGCCTAGTCATGGATTGTGACACCACGGGAATTGAACCAGACTTTGCAATTGTAAAATTCAAGAAACTGGCTGGCGGTGGTTACTTCAAAATCATCAACCGTGTTGTTCCTGAGGCCTTGACAGGTCTTGGCTATACACCAGACCAAATTGACGACATTACCCGCTATGCCGTTGGTCATGGCAATCTGGAAAGCTGCCAGGCCATCTCACCAAATGCACTGAGAGAAAAAGGCTTCACAGATGCTGTCTTAACCCAGCTTGCGGATTCACTTGAAAACGCATTTGACATCAAGTTCGCTTTCAACCGTTTCAGCCTTGGTGATGAGTTCTGCAGGGAAACTTTAGGATTCAGTGAAGACCAGCTAAATGATTTTAACTTTAACATGCTTGAAGCGCTGGGGTTTTCAAAAGAGGAAATTGAAGCTGCAAACATCCATGTCTGCGGGGCCATGACCGTTGAAGGTGCTCCTCATATGAAAGAGGAGCATTTGCCGATATTTGATTGTGCGAATGTCTGCGGGCGGATTGGCAAACGATTCTTGTCAGTCAGCAGCCATATCACCATGATGGCCGCTGCACAACCATTCATATCAGGCGCGATTTCCAAGACAATCAATATGCCGAACAGTGCAACAGTTCAGGAATGTGGTGAAGCCTACATGCAAAGCTGGAAGCTGGGCCTGAAGGCAAATGCACTTTACCGTGACGGCTCTAAGCTCAGTCAGCCTCTGTCATCTGCTCTTGTCGATGATGATGAGGACACACATATCGACGAACTGGCTGCCGCACCCACAGCGCAAATTATTGAAAAGGTTGTGGAGCGCATAGTGCGAAATGAAGAGCGCCAACGCCTGCCTGACAGGCGCAAGGGCTATACCCAGAAAGCTTCTGTTGGTGGGCATAAAGTTTATCTGCGGACAGGTGAATATGAGGACGGGCGTCTGGGTGAAATTTTCATCGATATGCATAAAGAAGGTGCAGCTTTCCGCTCGCTGATGAATAATTTTGCCATCGCGGTATCTATCGGCCTTCAGTATGGTGTTCCCTTAGAGGAATATGTTGAAGCATTCACCTTTACCCGGTTTGAGCCACAAGGCATTGTCACAGGCAACGATGCAATAAAAATGTCGACATCCATCCTCGATTATACGTTCCGCGAATTGGCAATATCTTATCTGGACAGACATGATTTAGGGCATGTCAGTGCTGATGATCTGGATGTGGACACAACTGGCGGCGGCGAAGCCCAGTCTGCACTAGTCAACAAGGTCACGAGCAGAGGATTCATCCGTAAGCAGGGTTTGGTCGTTTACTCAAACGACAGCTCAGCAGCCCAAGCCGTGGCAACGGACCAGACAGCAACTACCAGCCTGAAGCCGGCGACAACAACAAGTGCCGGCCTTGCAAAAGCAGTTGCAAATGAGGCAATGGCTGGGACAGCAACAGCAACTGATGTCATGGAAAACCGGCGCAAAGAAGCACGCTTACAGGGTTATGAAGGGGAATCCTGCCCTGAATGTCAAAACTTTACGCTGGTCAGAAATGGGACCTGTCTGAAATGCAACACCTGTGGTGCCACGACAGGTTGCAGCTAAGGCAAATGAAACACATTATGAAGTCAGCAATAATGCTCTTGCAGAATGACCAGGTCTTGCTATAGATTGAGAAGTTCTTTTCGTCGGTTAAGAACTTACTTATTTGTGTTTGCACCTGTATCTCCCCTTGGCTGGATGAATTGGAAGGGAGTCTCTTATGATATCATCTGCAGTTAACAATTTGAGCCGTCTAGGCATCACTCTGCCTGATGCCCCTGCACCAGCAGCTAATTACGTTCCTTATGTTATTGCCGGCAATATGGTTTTCGTCTCCGGGCAACTTCCTCTTGTTGAAGGGAAGTTGTCTGTTACCGGCCATGTCGGCAAAGACGTAACAACCGAACAGGCCGCCGAGCAGGCAAGACAATGCGCCGTTAATCTTCTGGCTCAACTCAATTCTGCCTGTGGGGGTGACCTTGGCCGGGTGAAACAAGTGGTGAAGCTAGGTGGGTTTGTTGCCTGTGCAGATAATTTCACTGACCAGCCAGAAGTGATTAACGGTGCATCTGATCTAATGGTTGAAGTCTTTGGTGAAGCTGGCCGCCATGCCCGTTTCGCTGTAGGCTCCAACAATCTGCCACGCGGAACATGTGTTGAAGTAGAGGGCACATTTTTGATCGACTGATGCCGCCAGCTATGGCTGAATGAAGGTCTCCTCATCTGTACCGCATATAATTATTAAGATAAGTTGTGAATATGGCCTTGCCAGTTCAATTGGCAAAGCCATATTTATGGCATGCTAAACAAGGGTAAAATAAAGGTAAATATAACAGTGCATACCACACTGTCCGCATTTACCGCAGATGAATGGGACAGACTGAACCCGAGCAAGCATCCATTTCTTTGCTATGCATTTCTCAAAGCACTAGAAGATAGTGGTTCTGTTGGTGGGCAGACCGGGTGGGATATGCTGTTTCTAGCAGCAAGAGAAGACAGCTCTGATCTGCTGGTGGGCATTCTGCCTGCTTATATCAAGCATCATTCTTATGGTGAATATGTTTTTGACCACAGCTGGGCCCATGCGTTTGAGCGCGCAGGCGGACGATATTATCCAAAACTATTATGTGCCGTTCCCTTTACACCTGTCCCTGGGCCTCGTCTATTATTTGATGATCATCATCACCCAGAAATCGTCCACGACCTGCTGAATGCGTTAGAGACGATCGCAAGAGATAATCAGATTTCGTCTGCCCATGTAAATTTCATTATAGATGAAGATCGCAATGTTCTGACAGATAGAGGCTGGATGATCAGAACTGGCGTTCAATTTCACTGGCAAAATAATAACTACAACTGTTTTGATGATTTCCTGGCCAGTCTGTCATCCCGAAAACGAAAGACCTTACGAAAGGAAAGACAAGGTCTTTTTGACAAAGGCATCACATTTCATCAGCTTACCGACACTGATATTCAACCAGAACATTGGGATCGTTTTTATCAGTTTTATCTGTCTACAATCGAAAAAAAATGGGGAGGTGCTTATCTGACAGAAAACTTTTTCCACCAGATTGGCACGCAGATGTCAGATCAGATTTTACTAGTCTTAGCCGAAAAAGACAGACAGCTGATCGCAGGTGCACTTAATTTTATTGGTCAGGATTCACTTTATGGCCGGAATTGGGGATGTGTTGAACATATTCCGAATCTACATTTTGAGACCTGTTATTATCAGGCAATCGACTTTGCCATCAGCAGAAAGCTGGCCACAGTCGAAGCTGGTGCTCAGGGTTTGCATAAAGTGCAGCGAGGCTATCTACCTGTATATACCTATTCGGCACATTGGCTGGCTGATTCACGCTTCTCCGAAGCGGTCAGCCGTTTCCTCAGTCAGGAGCAGGCCGCTGTTGAACAAGACGCTCGATCCATAGACAAAATCAGCCCGTACCGCCGCGACAATAAAGCAGGCTAGACCTTACTCAGGCTTTTCTTACCTTGCGGTTTGCGTCGCGCTGCTTTTGACTTCACCTTTTTCGCAGATTTATTATCTATCTGTTGCGCACGCGGCGCTGCAACTGTCACAACCAATTCATGATCAATAACTGTGACCTCAACAATACCGCCCTGCTCCAACTCACCAAACAACAGATGATCAGCAAGAGGCTTTTTAATCTTTTCCTGAACCAGCCGTGCTAAGGGGCGTGCGCCATAGGCCTTATCATAGCCCCGCGCAGCCAGCCAATCACGTGCAGCGTCGTCGAGGACGATATCAACCTGCCGATCACTGAGCTGGACTTCAAGCTGCATAATGAATTTATCAACAACCTTACGTACAACATCTGTTTCCAAAGGTGCGAATGGTATTACCGCATCAAGCCTGTTTCTGAATTCCGGCGTGAAGGCTTTTTCAATAGCATCTGTTCCAGCTTCAAGCTTCTGACCACGGCCAAAGCCAATTTGCTGTTTTGCCATTTCAGCTGCGCCCGCATTTGTCGTCATAATCAGAATAACATTGCGAAAATCTACTGATTTACCGTTACTGTCCGTAAGGCGCCCATGATCCATAACCTGAAGAAGAATGTTAAATAAATCAGGATGCGCTTTTTCAATCTCATCAAGCAACAGAACAGCGTGGGGCGTCTGGTCAACAGCATCGGTTAATAAGCCCCCCTGATCGAAACCGACATATCCTGGAGGAGCGCCAATAAGCCGGCTTACCGTGTGGCGCTCCATATATTCGGACATATCGAAACGGATGAGTTTAACTCCTAAAATTTCTGATAGCTGGCGGGCAGCTTCTGTCTTACCCACACCTGTTGGCCCAGAAAACAGATAATTGCCAATCGGTTTTTCAGGTTCACGCAAGCCCGCCCGTGACAATTTGATGGCGGACGCAAGGGTTGATAAGGCCTGATCCTGACCAAACACCATCCTCCGTAGGTCTATTTCAAGTGTCTTTAGAGCACTCTTATCATCACGGCTAACTTGTTTTGACGGAATCCGTGCAATTGAAGAAATTGTCGTTTCGATTTCTTTCTGTCCAATCACTTGCCGGCGCCGTGATGGTGGCAACAAATTCTGCGCTGCGGCTGCCTCATCGATCACATCGATGGCTTTGTCGGGCAATTTACGATCGTTGATATAACGCGCTGACAGTTCAACAGCCTGTTTTAAAGCTGCGCTGGTAAACCGAACGCCGTGATGTTCTTCATAACGCTGTTTCAACCCCTGCAGAATGCGGATACTGTCTGGCACAGATGGCTCAGTGATATCAATTTTCTGAAATCTGCGGGCAAGCGCTCGGTCTTTTTCAAAATAGGCTCTGAACTCTTTATAAGTGGTTGACCCAATGCAGCGTAGCCCTCCTGTCTGCAGAGCAGGCTTCAAAAGGTTAGAGGCATCCATAGCTCCCCCAGACGTGGCCCCCGCGCCAATGATTGTATGAATCTCATCGATAAACAAAATAGCATTATCGTCTTGTTCAACTTGTTTCATAACCGCTTTCAGTCGTTCCTCAAAGTCACCGCGATAGCGCGTTCCAGCAAGCAGCTGGCCCATATCCAGCGCATAAATAACTGCTGATTTTAAAACATCCGGAACCGTACCCTGAACCACTCGTAGGGCAAGCCCCTCAGCAATAGCTGTTTTGCCGACGCCTGGGTCGCCCACATATAAAGGATTGTTTTTTGTACGTCGGCATAAAACCTGTATTGTCCTATCAACTTCCTTATCTCTGCCGATTAACGGGTCAACACGCCCGTCTCTAGCTTTTGCCATCAGGTCGACAGCATATTCAGACAGTGGGTCAGACTTGCTCCCTTCTCCATCTGCTAACTTATCATCACTCTGTTCTGTACCTTGCACGGTTCCACCATTGCCATGGCTGACAAAACTCACCGCATCAAGACGCGACATGTTCAGTGAGTTCAAGAACCACACTGCATAACTTTCACGCTCAGAATACATAGCGATTAGAATATTCGCTCCTGTTGCAGCACCACGGCCAGAAGACTGCGTGTGAATAATGGCTCGCTGAACAACGCGCTGAAAACCCGCTGTTGGCTGCACTTCCAGATTCTCAGATGGGTTCACAATAGAAGATAATTCATCTTCAATGTGGTTGACTAAAAGATCACGTAACTCGCTGATGTCAACTTTGCAGCCCTTTAGAACCTCAATCGCATCTTCATCATCCACCAAAGCAAGTAAAAGATGCTCAAGCGTTGCAAATTCATGTGAACGCTCACCAGCTATTGACAATGCACGCCGCAGCGTCTCTTCAAGATCTGGGGACAACATACTCCAGCTACTCCTTTTCTAGCTGCAATTGCAGGGGGTGTTCATTCTGCCGGGCAAAATTCATCACTTGACTAGCCTTTGCCTCGGCAATCTCAAAAGTATAAACGCCGCAAATACCGACACCTCGCTGATGAACATGCAACATAATCTGCTGCGCTGCTTCATGATTGTGACCAAAAAAGCGCTGAAGGACGAGCACCACAAATTCCATGGGCGTATAATCGTCGTTCAGCATAAGAACGCGATAGAGAGATGGCTTTTCTGTCTTCTCTTTTTTTTCGAGAAGAACGCCGCCAGTCACATCATCGTCTTCAGACCGATTATTTCTGCTCATTTTGATTAAACTTTCAGACCCAATATAATCGTTAACATTTTTGGCACCTTATGCTTTATATTGGCACTTAAATTGAATAATTGAAGTCATAAAGCTGGAAAAATCCGCATCGTGATGTCAATTTTACTTTTTTAGCGTCGCTTACACCAGCAATTACTTGTTTCTAGTACGAGATATAGTATGGTTAAGATCGTAATGAGCCGCTTGCTACTAAATATAGGTCACAACAAATCGACCTCATTGGCCCGAATTTCGTTTCATAAAGCGGTAAAGCGGCTTATATTTTTGACTTCTATCGTCTTCAGTCTTAGCCTGTTAACCAGCCCACCAGCTGCAGCCAACCCGAAATATGCCTCTATCATTGTGGAAGAATCCAGCGGACAGGTTCTCTATTCCCGTAGTGCCGATAAACAACTTTTTCCAGCTTCACTCACTAAAATAATGACTTTATATCTGCTGTTTGAAGCACTCCAGAACCGGCGCATAACCCTTGGGACACGCATGAAAGTCAGCAAGGTCGCTGCCAGCAGATCACCTTCAAAATTGTATCTAAAGCCTGGCCAGACCATCACCGTAGAGAACGCCATTCTGGCCCTAGTTACAAAGTCAGCAAATGATGTAGCAACTGTTGTCTCAGAACATCTGGGAGGCAACGAACGCAATTTCGCAAAAAAAATGACTCGCAAGGCTAAAGCTATTGGCATGAAACGCACAATTTTTAAAAATGCTTCTGGTCTGCCTAACCAAGCGCAACTGAGCACGGCACGTGATATGGCACGCCTCGGGATCGCCATTCGTCAGGACTTTCCGCAATATTTTAAATATTTCAATAGCACCAGCTTTAATTGGAAAGGACGTAAATTCAGAAATCACAACAAGTTATTAACCCAATTTAAAGGCACAGATGGCATTAAAACAGGGTATATTAATGCCTCTGGATTTAATCTTGTTGCCACAACAGAGCGAAATGGTGTGCGTCTAGTTGGGGTAGTATTTGGCGGTAAAACTGGCAAAAGCCGTGATAAGCATATGATCAGCCTGCTTAACCGTCAGTTTGAACGAATCAAGCCTGTTCAGGTGAAATCAATGCCTCTGCCTACAACTCCCTTATCACGGCCAGACAACTTTTTGGCTGCAAATCTGCAGCCAGAGTTCCAGAAACCAACCGTCACTAACGACCTTCAGACCGCTTCAAGGCCTCCAGTGCGGGCTGAAACCACATCCCCTGACCCTTTGGTAAATACCTTGTCCCTGCAAGTGTCTGTGCCACCACCGCTTTGGTCTATTCAAGTTGGCAGCTTCACAAGGCGTGTATCCGCTCACAAGGCCGCAATTAAGGCCCGCCAAACCGCACGTGATACGCTAAATCTGACACCAGCTGAGCTTTCTGTTGTCACCAGAGGCGGGTTACCACTATGGCGTGTGCGGTTCCGCAATCTAGACGAAAACCGGGCCAGGGCAGCTTGTGCAGCCTTATTATCAGCAGGGTCAACCTGTATTGCCTTGCCTGTATCTGTCACAGATGCCGGATAAGATAATCCAGCTGTAACACCTAGTGAAAATCACGGCTTTTCAAGCGGGGGGCCTGTTGGTCACTAGCATGTAAAAACCCTAGATAAGAATCACAATTGTGCACAGATTCAGCAATGAAGTGGGTGATTGGTCCCTGCCGCTGCAAACGGCCATATACCCCCATCAGATGCGCCCCAAGTAGGGCTGTTCTGTCCCGTTCAACAATATGCGGCCAGACAATTACATTCACAGATAACAAACTGTCTTCAATAGTAACAAACACTGTGCCTTTCGCTGTACCAGGACGCTGACGCATAGTAACAAGCCCAATAAGGCGCAAACGCCGCCCATTTGGCGCCTCGTCAATCGCAGAGCAGCCCTGCCATCTGTCTTTTTCAAACCAGGCCTTCAGACTGTCTACCGGATGCCCTTTTAAGGACAGGCCTGTTGCCGTATAATCCTGCGCAATCTGTTCACCAAATAAGCTAGGCGGCAGTTTAAGATAGCTGTCATCATCCTGTTTTATAATTTTGGTCCGGTTGTCTGCTTGCGCAAATAAAGGTAGCTTATTCATTTGTAGACGACCCTGTTTACAGGCCTGCCAGAACCCTTGTCGTGCGTTCAACCCTAATGAACGCAGCCCATCTGCGGCTGCAATCAGCTCAATCGTCTTTGCAGAGATATCTGACCTAGTAATAATATCCTCAACAGACTGATAACTCTCGCTACGGCAGGCCGTTATCCGCGCTGCTTCTACGGCATTCAACCCTTTGACCAGACGCAAACCCAAACGCAGCGCATGACGGGCCTGAGGGACGAGTTCAAGAGTTGAGTCCCATGCCGAATAGTTAATATCAATAGGCCGCACATCTACCCCGCTGCGCTGCGCATCAGCAATAAGCTGTGCGGGGCTGTAAAATCCCATTGGCTGGGCATTTAACAGGGCACATGTAAACACCTCGGGATAATGGCATTTCAACCAGGCTGAGGCATAAACTAGCAGTGCAAAACTAGCGGCATGCGATTCTGGAAATCCATATGTGCCAAACCCTTCAATTTGTTTAAAACAACGCTGCGCAAATTCGGCATCATATCCCCGTTCAATCATGCCATTCACCATCTTATCAAAAAACGTATGTATATCTCCGTTTTTACGAAAGGTGGCCATA